>CAZZPX010000270.1:0-5268 GCA_964655955.1 uncultured Phycisphaerales bacterium
ACGACGCCTACGACCTGACCGCGGGCGACTTCAACGGCGACGGCGCCATCGACGTTGCCATCGCCACGCAGATCGATGACGGCGAATGGTTCCACACCGGCGCTGTTCTCATCAACGGCGTGGCCGAGCTGCCGCCGGATATTCCCGGCGATCTCGACGGCGACGGCGATGTGGATCAGGCGGATCTAGGGATCCTGCTCGGCGACTGGGGCTGTGTCGGCGATGACTGCGTCGGCGACATCGACGGTGACGGTGACGTTGATCAGGCCGACCTTGGCGCGCTGCTCGCGAGCTACGGCAACTGATTCACCCGTATAGAAGCCGAACAATTGTGAGGCAGTTGGCCAGTCCGATGAGGTTCATACGGCAAGAGGTGGACCACACGATAATGGAGGACACATATATCGCTTGATTAATTTGTATAGGCGCATCGGATATGTGTATTTCCTTGTTTGTACAAGATACTCCTCTGGGTAGAATCAATGATGTGCCCGCACCTCAGTCGAACACCAACGACTCTCCGTTGCTGAAACCGGGGAGCAAGCCGCGTTGTGCTGAGGTACCGGTTACAAGGAGGCAGGTTGATGACAGCTTTGATGAGAATGGGCAACTGGTGGTACTTGGTCTGTGCCGTGACATTGGCGATCCTCACCAACGTCGCTCTCGGGCAGACAGTTACGGTCACCACTACGGCGGACGTCATCGACATCGACTGGCAATCTGCAACCATCGATGATCTGCCTGGACCCGACGGCGAGGTTTCGTTCTCTGAGGCGATGATCGCCACTGACAACACGCCCGGTCATCAGACCGTCGAGTTCGCGATTCCTGAGTCCGAACTGGGTTGGTGCTGCTCGCAGTACGACGGCATCGCTGTGTTCCACTCGGTCACAGGCTACTTCTGGCGAGCGAATGACGAGGTAACGATCGACGGCACAACGCAGACTGCCTTTGTCGGCGACACCAACCCCATCGGTGCCGAGATTCTGCTGTATGGTAAGACGTTCTACCTGAACGATGATAACAGCATACTACGTGGCTTCCACGGTACCTCGGTCCAGTCGGGCGGCGCGAACAGCCTGATCGAAGAGAACACCGGCGGAATGAACCTGACCTTGTTCAGCGGCGGCGGCAGCACAGTCCGCAACAATGACTGCGGCACGATCAAGATCGACCGTTCGGATGGAAACTTCATCGTTGGCAACACGATGTCTCGCGTGCGAGTGATTGGTTTCGGAAACGCCCAACCGGCGATGAACAACCGCATTGGCGGTCCGCAGCCGGAGGATCGCAACTACATTAAGGGGTACGGCACGTGGAACAGTGAAGGTCTGCCGGCCGGGTCGGCGGTCCAACTTGCCTGGACCGAAGGCACGCTCATCGAAAACAACTGGATCGGCACGACCACCGACGGCCTGTCTCAGGGCAATCTCGCATGCACTATGGGAATCAGCTTCGAGACCGAGAACCACAACATCACTGTGCGCGACAACCTGATCGCCGGCATTCTCGGCGAGGGCCGGCCGCCGCATCACGCGGGCCAGTACTTCGGTTGGGCCGTCTACTTCTGGGGCACGACCACAGGTGTCGAGATCGCCGACAACACGATCGGACTCGACGCGAACGGTGCGGCAACGCTCGGCAGCGTTTGGGGGGTCAATGTCGACAACTATCAGGGGTATACGGTCGAGGACGTGGGCCTGACGAGCAACGTCATCGCCGGTCACCGCAACACCGGCGTGCGCGTCGCACCCACTGCGACGATGCGCCTGTCGCAGAACGTGATCTATGAGAACGTCGGCCTCGGTAACGACCTCATCCCCAGCAACTTCAGCAGCGGCGTCAGTCCCAACGATCCGTTCGACGCTGATAGTGGCGGGAACGACGTTCAGAATTTCCCGGTCATCGATGCTGCTGTGCGCCAGGGAGCGACGATCAATATCACCGGTTTGCTTCACAGCAGTCCCCTTGATGAGTTCTCAATCGAGTTTTTCGCATCCCCCGAATGCGATGCCTCGGGCTACGGGGACGCGATGGCATATCTCGGCGCCACTCAGGTCGGCACGGACGCCGTTGGCGACGCCGCTCTGGATGTCGTGATCGCCGCCGACGTGGCCGAGGGCTGGTTCGTGACGGCGACGGCGACGCGCGAGCCCGCCGGTGCAACGTCGGAGTTTTGCATGTGCGCCGTCGTCGTTGCCGGCACGCTGCCCGGCGACCTCGACGGCGACGGCGACGTGGATCAGGCGGACCTGGGCATCCTCCTCGGCGATTGGGGCTGCACAGGCGGTGACTGCGCCGGGGACGTTGATGGCGACGGCGACACCGATCAGGCCGATCTCGGCGCGCTGCTGGCCAGTTACGGAGCTGGATGAGAGCAAGAAAAGAGAGATGCGTTCGCAGGCTTCACCAGAGTTCGTACTTGCACGCCTGCGCGCGATGAACACGCGTGAGAAACACTGAAAGCTGGAGATAGGGAAATGATGCAGGTGTGTTTGAGCGGATTGGCGTTCGCCTCCTTCTGGTTGAGCGGCGTTGCAGGCGCGCAGTTGGACTACTCGTGGAAATACTATCGACCAGGCAATACCGGCGTGCAAGGCGACTACAGCAGCGCTCTCTGGATCGACCCGGCGGGAACGCTCTACCTCGGCGGCTATGTGCCGTCGTTCGAGGAGGGCGGCTTCGCGCGCTTCATCGAAGCCGAGAATCGCTGGGAGAATTTCTCCAACGTCGACTATCCCGTGATCGGGGATTCAGCGAACACCGGCTCTTCGCGCATCAGCGACTTCGAGCCGGATACCGATGGCGCACTCTGGATGGGCACCTGGCGCGGGGCGCTCTACTTCGATCCCGCCGTTGGCCCGGCTTCGTTGGTGCGCTATGACGCCGGCAACTCCCCTTTGCCCGGCGGCCGGACGATGGATGTGGACGTGGCGCCGGACGGCTCGGTGTGGTTCGCCTGCTATAGCGTCTCCTGGGGAGGCGGAGGGCTTGCACGCTACCGGCCGGACGCGGATGAATGGACTGTCTGGGGCTTTGACGCTGAATCGGATGGCTGGCCGGGTCGTGTCGTGGTTGAGGCGGCCGTTGTGCAGCCCAAGCCCGGCGGCGGCTATCTCGTCTGGATCGAAGATACGTTCGGCGACATCGTCTACGACAGTGACACTGAGACGTTCAGCGACATCGTGGACAACGACAACCCCGGGGATATCCAGGCCATTCTTCCCAACGGTACCGATGACAGCGGCAACACCTGGATGTTACGCTTCGTCACTCCCGGGCAACCCTACCGGCTCGACTACCGTCAGCCGGACGGTACATGGGTCTCGCCCCCTATGCCCTTCTCCGGTGCGATCGACTTGCCCGCCTTTCATGCCTTCGGCGATCGCGAAGCACTCATGATCGGTGGAGGCTCGGAAGCGTATTACTTCGATGGAGGCAGTTGGACAAGCCTGGGCGAGTGGCGGCCAGGCGGCTTCACCTATGGCATCGACATGGATAATGAGGGCAACGTCTGGGTGTCCGGCAACGGCGGGGCGGCGCGACGCGACGCCCAGACCGGGCAGTGGCAACGCTATCGCCTCTCCAACACCGGGCAAATCGACTACTGGGTGCGCGACATCGCCTTCGCCGACAGCGGCGACGTCTGGATCACCTGCAATGGCGCCCCCGGCATCGGCGGCATCGTCAAGTTCGACGGTCAGCGCTGGCATAACCACAACGCGTACACCTACGGAGTCGGTGAGGATTGGCCCTTCCCCACCGACAACGCTGACGCTATCACCTATCGACCTTCGAGTGGCAATGTCGCCTTCAATCCCATGTTCAACGGCATCCGCGAGTGGGACGGCGAGAACTATATCACGCTCGAAACCGGCTCGACGTCCGAAGGTCTGGTGGAGGACTCGCAAGGTCGTCTCTGGACGGTGGGCAACTACTTCAGCCTGCGCTACCACGACGACGCGGGCTTCCACGATGTGGACATCGCCGGCTGGGGCGCCAACATCGAGCGCGATCCCGACCGGGCCGGCACCATCTGGGCGTGCGCCAATCTTGAAGTCGTGCGCACCGACGGCGACTACCGCTTCTCACGCGAGAACGTCGACTTCCCCGAACTGAACCCGATGCACGATGTGCTCACCACCGTCGCCGCGGCGCCGAACGGTATCGCTTGGGTCGGCAGCACGGAAGGCATCTTCCGCGTCGACGCCAACACCGGCACGCACGAGTGGTTCCACTCGAGCAACTCGGACTTGCCCGGCGATCAGATGACGCCCCTCGCCGTCTCGCCCGATGGCAAGATCTGGTTCACCAACTTCAACAGCAACGGCATCGAGCCGTCGCTCGTCTGGTTCGACGGCGTGAATCACGGCGAGATCACGCGCGCCGACGGCCTGCCCCACGCGCAAATCTACGACGGCGAGGTTCGCGAAGTGCCCGGCGGCTATGAACTATGGCTCGCCTGTGCCAGCCGCGGCATCGCCGTGCTGACGGTGCTTACGGAAGTACCCGGTGACCTCGACGGCGACGGCGACGTCGACCAATCCGATCTCGGCCTTCTGCTCGGCGACTGGGGTTGCACTGGCGGCGATTGCGTCGGCGATGTCGACGGCGACGGCGACACCGATCAGGCCGACCTCGGCGCGCTGCTCGCCAACTACGGAGCCTGATTACTTGCGGCCCGATCGTGACGCCGGTTCGATGTGGACCAGCACCTGCGATACCGCCGTGAGACTGGCGATGATGCGCTCCTGCACGTCGTGCCCGATGCGGTGCCCCTCTTCGACGCTCATTTGCGCCTCGACCTCGACGTGAATATCGACAAACACCTCGAGGCCCGAGCGGCGGGCGCGCACCTGCTCGATCGCTGCCACACCGGGCGTCTGGCCGGCGACGCGGCGAATCTCCGCCACCAGGTGCGGCTCGGACTGCTCGTCCATGAGCAGGCTGGCATTGCGGCGAACGAGGCGGATCGCCGTGAACAGAATGAAACCAACGACGACAATTGCCGCCAGGTCATCGGCCCAGATGACGTCGCGCCCGCCGAGGCGCACGATGGCCAGCCCGATGAGCACCGCGAGCGAGCTGAGGGCATCGGCGCGATGATCCCATGCCCCGGCGAGCAGGGCCTGCGAATCGGTGCGGGCGGCGACGCGCCGCTTGTATTGATATGTCGCTTCCTTGATGACGACGTTGAAGCCGGCTACCCAGAGAATCCAGACGGGCGGCAGGGGGTGCAGGCGCAGAAAACCGCGCAGCGCCTCCACC
>CAZZPX010000271.1:0-5265 GCA_964655955.1 uncultured Phycisphaerales bacterium
CGCGCCGTCCAGGGCAGGAAGAGGCACGCGATCGTGTGCGCCAGCAGAATGCCGCCCAGTCCGGGTCGATCGAGACGCGTGTATCCGAGTTCGATCGCCGTGTTGATCACGAAGATGGTGAGCACCGCCTCGACGGCGATGACGATCCACGCCGCCCGCAGCAGGATCGCGTGCGTCGCCGGTGCGTGCGTCGTCTTCCACAGCGCCCCGCCGTATACGAATGCCGCGGGAAGCACCGCGATCAGCGTCACCTGCAGGTCGGCGAGCAAGTTCGCCTGCCTGGGCACCATCGCTTTGATCCCCAGCGCCAGGCCCGCCAGCCCGACCGTCAGCCCCAGCATCGTCCACAGGTACCACAGCAGCCGTCGACGAAACAGGTCCGTCAGCTCACGCTGGTACTCGTAGGCGAACTCGCTGGTGACAAGCTGCATCCGTGCTCCTGGCCTCGCCGCTGGATGAGCGCAGCATACCGTGGCGCGTCGCGGATCCCAACAGAAATGGAACAGAACGAGCGACCCGACCTCCGGCCCCTCAGCGCAGCAGGCCCTGCGACCTCGCCATCCCCGACGACCGATGCGGCGTCTTCGCGCGGGCGAGCCCCGCTTCCCTCGCGTCACACCTTGCCGCGCCGCCTCCGCTACACCTGCTCGACGACCAGATACGGCAGGGCCGGCGTCTGTTCGAACAACTCGGCCCCGCTGAAGCGGTAGCGCGTGCCATCCAGCGTCATCTGCACACGGTTGGCGGTGGAGGCGGCAATCTTGAGCGGATTCAGCGCCGACACCGGACCCAGCGCCAGGTTCTCCAGGTGGCGACCTGCAATCGTCGCGCCGTTGATCGTGCCCCGGATGGTGAGCCGGCTGATCTCCGCATTGTTGACGAACGCGGTCGGCAGTTCGCCCGGGGCGGCGAGCGTGCCGGTGTTGACGCCCGCATAGAGCGCGACGTTGGTCACGTCGCCGAACAGCGCCATGCTGATCCCGCCGATCGAGTCCAGCGTGGCGTTGACGGCCGGCCCCTTGACGATGAAGCGACCCATGCCCTGGCCCGTGGTGAGCGTGGTGGTGATGCGGCCGGACCAGTGTCCGCCGATCAGCAGTACATTGACGTAGGAGAGGGTGAGGTCGCAGAGCAGGTCGCCGCCGATCCTGGCAACGCGCAGGGCGTTGACGTCGAGCGTTGCGGCTGCGGCGACCGAGCCGTTGATCCTCAGCATCCTGGTCTCGCCTGTGCCGACGCTGAACGAGCCGCCGCTCACCGAACCGCTGAGCATGGCGACGTTGACGCTCTGCGCGATGTTCCACACGCCGGCGCTGTCGCCGCGGAGCAGGATCCGGTTGGCGGCGTTGAGGTTGATGGTCGAGGCGGCGCTGACGAGGCCGTCGATCTTGAAGTTGCGTGCTTCGCCCGCCGTGACTGTGAAGGTTCCGCCGGTGAACGAGCCGCGGAACATGGCAACATCCACGCCGCCGCCCGTGATGTTCCAGTCTCCCGAGGTGTCGCCGTCGAGCCTCAGGTTGCCGATGCCGGGCACGTTGATCGTGCCGGTGACGGCCAGCCACTGGGCGCGGGCGATCGGGCCGGTGGCGGTGAGCGTGCCGGCGAAGGTGGCGGAGTTCGCCTTGAACATGCCGAGGCTGCCGTTGATCGTCACGTCATTGAGCGTGAAGCCGGCGTTGCCCGCCGCCTGGACGATGAGCTTGTCGTTGTTCACGCCGGTCAGCGTAATCGTGGTGAAGGCGCTGCCTCCGGTGATTTCCCCATAGCCGCTGCCGTTCATCTTGAAGGTGACCTCGGCGCCGCCCGGGCCGGGAACCGTGAGCCGTACGTTGCGGCGATCCTCGAAGCTGCCGAAGCGCCAGGCGATGTCCGTGGTGGTGGCGGCCGCGGCATCGTCGTTGCCGGTGCGGCGTTCGCCCGCGACCTCGGCGCTGTTCACGTCGGCGAGGAGGTAATAGGTTCCCGCCGCCGCGGCGCCGGGTACGGTCAGATTGACGCGATAGCCCTTCGTCTGGCCGACCCTGACGTTCAAGTTGGAACTGATCTGGCCGAGAACGATGTCTCCGCCTCCGATCGCCTGGTCCGCCGAGGCGTAGATCGTGATGGTGATTCGTCCGCGGGCGTCGCCGTTGCCCTGGTTGCCGACGTTGACGACCGCGCGCGCCCGTCGATCGCCGGGAACCAGCGTCGCATACACGCCGGATACTTCGATCGTGGAGATGACGTCCGGCCGGGCCGCGCCGGCCGAGACGGAGATTGTGATGGTCTGCTCCGCGACGTTCCCCGCCGCGTCCGTCACGCTCACCACAGCCGCGTGGTTGCCCAGTTGCAGCATCGAGGCGTTCCAGGAAAGCACGCCTGTGGTCGGCGCGAGCGTCAGACCCGCGGGACCGCTGACGAGCGTGTACGTTGCGCCCTGTGCTTCGGCGTCGGACTCGACGTTGAAGCTGAGCGGCGTGTCCGCCGTGGCGCTGACCGCGGCCGCGCTCGTGAAGACGGGGCCGACCGTGTCGATCTGCAGCGTCAGGCCGGCGCTGCGCTCGCTCTCCACGCCGTTCGCGCCGTTCATCTGCGTGGCGGTGATGGAGTGATAGCCGTCCGCGAGCGCCGTGCCATTGCCCGCGAGCGTGAAGATGGTCGCGTCGGCGACGCCTTCGGCGATCAGCGTGTCGCCGGCGTAGACGCGCACGGTCAGGCCGATCTCGACGCCGCTGACGGTGAACGTGAGTTCATTTCCCGCGGCGTTGTTGAGGTTGGTGAGATTGTCGCTGTTGCTGCTGCCGTGGTCGGCGTCGTCGACGAGGTCAACTTGCGTGGGCGCCGCGGGCGCTTCGGTGGTGTTGTAGAGATACGCCACCTTGCTGCCGCCGACCACGATGATGTCGTCAAAGCGATCGTTGTCCGCATCGCCGACAGCGACTTCCTCGACGCCGAAACCGACGCTGAAGGTCGTCGGCGCGGTGAATGATCCGCCGCCCGCTCCGAGCAGGACGTAGACCGTCGACTCGCCCAGGCTGCCGGCTACGATGTCGAGTTCGCCGTCGCCGTTCAGGTCGTGCAGGGCGAGCGAACCGATCGCCTCGGGCGTGGCGAGGGGCACGTAGTCGGCGAACGTGCCGTCCCCGTTGTTGAAGAGCAGGGCCAGCCCGTCGCCGAACTGGTCGCCGGTGATCAGATCCAGATCGCCGTCCCCGTCCAGGTCGGCGCTGGCGAGCGTCTGCGGCTGCGCGCCGACGGCATATGCCGTGTCCTGCAGCCAGATGCCGGGCAACGCCGGAAACTCGTACGCCAGCACGATCTGCGAGTCGCCCAGCCCCGCGCTGGCGATGCGCATGCTGCCGTGGCCGAAGTCCGCCGCCACCACGCCGATGGGGAACGACGCGCCGGGCGCGGGCGATCCGGTCGCCGTGAAGTCGCCGTCGCCGTCGTTGAGGAGAATCTGCACCGCGTTGCCCGTGAGGATCGGCACGAGCAGGTCCGGGTCGCCGTCGCCGTCGATGTCCGCGGCGGCGATCTCCGTGGGAATGCCTGAGAGATCGACGCTGTCCAGCAGCGTGAAGGTGCCGTCCCCGACGCCCGCGAAGAGGCGCGCGCCGCCTTCAGTCGTGGTGCTGCCGGCGAGGTCGAGCACGCCATCGCCGTTCAGATCCGCAATCAGCAGCCGGTTGAGTCCGGGGTTGAGCACGTGGGCGTCGCCGGTCGAGAAGTCACCGCTGCCGTCATTGAGCCGCACGAGCAATCCCGCGCCGTGGGCGATGGCCTGGTCGTCGTCTCCGTCGCCGTCCAGATCGGCCACGGCGATCGCGCGCGGATTGACCGCGAGGGTCTCGTTGATCGGCGGGTCGAACAGGCCCGAGGCGTCGAGCATCCGCCTCGACTCGAGACCCTCGACCTGCGGACGCTCACGCCGCGAACGCTTCTGACCGCGTCGGCTGCTTGTCATCTCTCATACCTCTCGCTGAACGACCCGTCGCGCCTCGGGCGCGCTCTCCCCGGTGGGACAGGACCGATATCCCGCACGTCGGCGTGCCGACTCAGGATCAAGCTTACGAGCAATGATCGGCAACACAAGCGGTATTCTGCGATTCCGCCGCCCGCGGCGCTGGATCGTGAGCATCAAGAGGTTTACGCAGCCGGTGCAATCGCTGTTCCCGGCGCCGAAGGCGACTGCCGGCCTCGAAGGCCGCAGCCGCAGCGCGCTCAGCGACGCTTCTGTTCCTCGGACGCCCGCTGCAACGTCCGTTTTTCCCTGGTGCTGAGGGACTGGAGGCCTTCCGTCGCCACCTTGGCGAGAATGCGGTCCACTTCGTTGTCGCTTGGACCGCCGCTCGCCGCCCCGCCGCCACGCTGCCGCTTCGCCTTGCCGCGGCGACCGCCGCTCCCGCCGCGCTTCCCGAAGCTGAAGTCGTCGAAGAAGTCGCGCAACAGGGCCGGCCTGCGAATGAAGTAGAACCCCGCGATCGCGCCGCCGATGTGTGCCGCGTGGCCGCCGGCGTTCTGCCAGCGCCAGAGCACGTTGAGCACCGCAAGTCCGAAGAGCGCGTAGGCCAGCGTCTTGAGCTTGAGCGGGATCGGCGGGATGAGCAGTTGCACGACCGTGTTGGGCGCGACGTAGGCCCCCGCCATGAGCACGCCGTACACGCCCGCCGACGCGCCGACGAGCGGCGTGTACGGGTCGTTGATGAGCAGCCCGGCGAAATCCAGCCCGACCACCCCGCCGAGGAAGTTCAGGATCAGGTACATCAGCGCGCCGCTGATGCCGCACATCAGGTAGAAGGCGAGGTAGCGCTTCGACCCCAGGTACTGCTCCACCATGGGCCCGAAGAAGAACAGGCCGAGCATGTTGAAGAAGATGTGCCCCAGCCCCCCGTGAAGGAACTGGAACGTGACCAGGCGCCACACTTCGAGTTGCAGAAAGCCTCGCGCCGTCGAGAAGTGCATCCACTTGGTCAGCGCCCCGCCGACGACCGTGCGCAGCTCCTGCCAGCCCACCACCTGCTGCGTCTGCTGGTCGACGATCGGGTACCCCGTGAAGCGCATCACCGTTTCCGTGCCGGTGTCGGGATCTTCGATCGGGCCGTTCACGTCGACCGGCGTGCGGACGACCTTCAGGTGCGGGGCGTCGGGGTCGGCGCCCGGCAGGAAGTACACCGTCTCGGTCGGGTCGTACCACGGCACGCGCGGCGAGAAGCCGTCAATGACGAAGACCGCGATACAGGCGACGATGAGCCAGGTGTTCACCGACCAGCGCGACAAGCCGCCCAT
>CAZZPX010000272.1:0-5235 GCA_964655955.1 uncultured Phycisphaerales bacterium
AAGGCGGCCGACCCCAGCACGTACGCCGCCGTGGGTGGCGCCAGCTTCGACAATTCGCCGAAGACGTACCAACGCCAGTAGTACTCCTCGATGAGCGAGTGCAGCGCCGCCAGGAACACAGCGAAAAGAACGTAGTGCTCGAGCAGGTTGTACTTCTCGAGCTGAGCCCGGATGTCCTCCTTGTGGGCCGCGACATGTTCGCCCAGCGGCGTGAGGTAATACCCGACCAGGATGAGCCCGCCGATGATCCCGCCCGTCAGCAGTCCGAGCGGCACGGCGCGGAGGTGGCGCGCCCGCAGCGCCGCGCGCAGGGGCAGGCGCTGCCGCGTGATCCACGCCACCGCGATGAGGGGCCAGGCGAGCGTGAAGAGCTTCGTCGCGCTGTAGAGGTAGCGCGCAATCGGGTGCTCCGCCATCAGGACGAAGTAGAAGAGCGACGCGAAGAGCGGCAGCACCATCGCCGGCAGGACGCAGAGGAGTATCAGCCGTCGTCGCCTTGCTGAAGCTGCCATGTCCGCTCCTCCAGTCTGCGGGGCCAGCGCCGCCTCGCGCGCCGCGGCGCCCATCATCTCGCCCTCAGCCGAGGCGCACCACCCGCAGGCGCAGCGGCCGGGTCGTCGCAGCCACCATGCGGCGCAGGCGCGGCAGCGTCGCCGGCGAAGACACGTGCACCAGGTGGCTCGTGCACTGGCAATCCGACGAGCCGAAGCCGGCCAGGGGCAGCGTCGCGCACCGCTCCGCCTCGAGCTGCCGTGCCCAGTCGCACTCCCGACGCTCTCCGCCGGCGCACCAGACCTCGCGCACCGGCGCGCAAGGCAGGATGTGATCGATGTGCCAGTGCCGCGGCGCCAGTCCCAGCGACGAACGCAGGTGCCGATTCACCCGGCCGCCCAGTCCGCCCGGGCCCTGGGCGCTGCCGATGTAGAGATAGCGCCCGGCACGAAGATGCATGGCCCCCAGCCGACCCACGTGCACGACTCCGCGCACGATCGGCTCGAGAACAAGGATGTAGGTTCCGGGCTGGCGAGGCAAATCGATTTCCATACCGGGCATTCTCGCCACGGGCGACTCGTGAGCCAACCCTGCGGCACGAACCGGGCTTTCGCAGCCTCGCCCACGCCGCACCCGTCACGCCGCCCGATCGGCCGCCGGGCCCGCCGGGCGCAAGGCGAACCTCGCCGCCGCGGGAGCGCCCACGCGCCAGCCGTTCCCGTCATGCAGCAGGTCGCTGTAGGCGAGCATGCCCTGGCTGAGGCGGACGACGCCCGGCCGGCCCAGCGGCTGGAACGCGCCCGTGTTGATGATCACCCGACCGCCGACCCGCCACGTCCCGGGCCGATGACTGTGCCCGACCACCAGGTACCTGGCGCTGGGCCTGTACTCGGCGAGGAAACGAGCCGCCAGCCGCGGAAAGCGCTGCCAGTAGTGCAGCACGCGCGCCGTCTTGTGGGGACGCAGCGCAAAGCGACTGGGCAGTTGCACGGGCGAGAGGCAGGCGTCGGCTGCGCGGCGCGCGTGCGGGGCCCGCGCCACGCCGATCGCGGCGAGCTGCGCCGCGCGCAGCACGCGCTCCAGGGCGTCGCCGTGTGCCTCATCCTGCACTGCTTCCGCGTCGAAGCGCGCCAGGCAATCTCGAAACAGCCGTCGCGACAGCCTCGCTTCCCCCGACCAGGGAGCGATCGCCGGATGCAGGCAGTCGCCGTGCGTCACCAGTACCTGGCCGCCGCACAACTCCAGCGCCCGCGTGCTGACCAGCGAGGGATCATGATTCCCGGCCAGGAGGATCGGCGTGGCCCCGGAGCGGCGCACAAGCTGGAGCAGCCGGCTGATCCGCTTGCGCGTTTCACGCTTGGTTTCGTCGACGTCCAGATCGATCGTGTCGCCGTTGAAAATGACCGTCCCCGCGCCCTGCCAGACGCCCGCGAGGCTGTCGATCTCGCCCACCAGGCTCGAGGCATGGCCGAGGTGCAGGTCGGAGAGAATCACCACCGGTTCGACCGGCTCGAGCCGGAGGCAGGCGGGCTCACGCCCCTGCGACACGACCGGCACCACGCCCCGCTCGCCGCAGTCGTCGCTGAGACGCAGACGCTGCATGCCGTTCTCGAAAATCGCCGTCGCGGCGTCACTCACCTGCTGCTCCTGCACGATCGTGGCGGCGGCTCGCCCAGCCGCGCTAAAGACGCGGATTATCGGGCGGCGGCGCGCCGGCCGCGCCATGCCCGCCCCGCCTGATCATCGGCACGCCGCGTGATTTCCTCAGCGTTTTCCCCGCTGACGTGCGCCAATGCCGCGGTTATCAATTGTCTCTTTGCACCATCCGATATGACTGACATGAACGCGCAACCTGAGAGAGAGGCCGAGCAGGGCATGGAGCAGGCGCTCGCCCGCTGGCAGGCCGAACTGCCTGCCGACGTCGTTGTCCTCGATGATCCCGTCCTCGATCATCGCGGCCGCACCACCTTTGGACCGACGCGCTCCGTCTCGGCCGTCCTGCGACCCGCCTCGGTGGAGCAGGTGCAGCAGATCCTGCGCATCGCCAGCGACTGCCGCGCCCCGGTGTACCCCGTCAGCCAGGGCCGCAACTGGGGGTATGGTTCCGCCGCGCCCATCATCGCCGGGGCCGCCGTCCTCGATCTCTCCCGCATGAACCGCATCCACGAGATCAACGAAGGTCTCGCCTACGCCGTCATCGAACCCGGCGTCACGCAGAAACAGCTCTACGACGCCCTCCAGGAGCGCGGCGGGAGCCTCATCCCCGACGCCACCGGGGCCGGCCCCGACGCCAGCATCGTCGGCAACTTCCTCGATCGCGGCTTCGGCCACACGCCCATCGCCGACCACCAGAACCAGTTCGCCGGCCTCGAGCTTGTCCTGGCCGACGGGCGCGTCGTCCGCACCGGCTACGCGGCCCTGGGCGCCGAGCGCATCGGCGACATCGCGCGCGGCGGACCCGGAGCCGGCATCGATTCGCTCCTCATCCAGACCAATCTCGCTGTCGTCACCCGCATGGCGGTCTGGCTCTATCCGCGCCCCGAGCGCTGCGTCGCCTTCGCGCTCAAGGTCAAGGATCCGGCGAACCTGCACCAGGTCGTCGAGCGCCTGCGCCGCCTGCGCTTCGACGGCGTGCTCAACGGCGCGCCGCACCTCGCCAACGACTATCGCGTGCTCGCCATCCGCACGCGCTTCCCCTACGACGCCGCCGACCCGCAGGCCGGACTCACGCCCAGGCAGCGCGAGCAATTGCGCCGGGCGCACGGCGTCACGCCCTGGACACTGCTCGCCGGCATCTACGGCCCGAAGAAGCAGGTGCGCGCCAACATCCGGGTGGCGAAGCGCGCCTTTCGCGGCCTCGGCCGCACGCTCGTCGTCACCGATGCGCTTCTCGCGCTCGGTGAGAAGGCGACGCGAACCCTGCCCTTCCTGCCGGATCGCCTGACCGGCGATGTGGCGTCGGCGACGGAGATGATGGAGATGCTCCGCGGCGAGCCCGTCGCCGGACCGCGCCAGGGCGCCTACTGGCGGCACCGCACCGCCACCTACGAACTCGGCCGAGACCCCTTGCTCGATCGCGTCGGCTACCGTGGCATCTCACCGGTCATCCCCTTCACCGGGGCCGATGTCGTCCGCTTCAACGACGCCTGCGAGGAGATCTGCGCCCGCTTCGGCTTCGAGTTCGCCCTCACCGTGACCAATCTCGTGCCTAGGCACGGCATCGGCGTCATCAGCATCACCTACGACCGCGAGAACGAAGCGGAAGAGCAGCGCGCGATTCAGTGCGTCGACGAGATGAGCCGCGCCTGCCGAAGCCTCGGCTATGAACCCTATCGCCTCGCGACCTGGGCCATGGCGAATCAGGCCGCCCGCTGGCCGGCGACGCTGCGCGACCTCATGCTGGGCGTGAAGTCCGCCTTCGACCCCCAGCACATCGTCGCCCCGGGGCGGTATCTCCCTCAGCCGGATGACAAGACGCTGGCGCTAAAGCCCTGAGCTGACACCGGGCCCACCGGTTCACCTGCAAGGCAGGCGGGGCGCCGGCGTGCGACGGGTTCAAGCGCCGGCTGCTCTGCCGCGCGCAGAGGCGGTTCTTTCCATTGACAACCTTCCAAGGCGGGGTATGCTGAGATTGGAATCAGGAGTCTCAAGTCCCCTGATACCATCTCTTGGGACGGAGAATAACCGGGACAGTCCCGGTTTCTTTCCCAGGTCACGGAAGGAGAAGATAATGACGTTTGCGAACAGCAGGAGCGCGCGCGGCGATGCGGCCTGCCTCTGCGTCCAGTCCGAGCCGAAGCAGCGAGATCGGCGCCCCGCGAGGAGCTTGTGTTGTGCCGTTCTCGCGGGTGTGGCGCTGAGCGCCCTGGCGTCGGCGGCGAGCGGCGAGCTGATCAAGGCGGCGGCGAACAACAAACATCACATCGACAACCAGTCGCAGGTCTTTTCGCGACAGGACGATGCCTCCTACACCGTCGGCCAGACCCGGGCGGGAAGCAAGAACAAGCCGGCGCACCTCGGCAAGTACAAGGATGGAGCGTTCGGCCACTCAGCGACCGATCAGAAATCGAACTCCTTCGGGCTCACCAGCGCGGACGCCTCCAGCGGGATCGGGCCCTTCGGTACCGGTCAGAATGGCTTCAACGACTACATGGGATCGGTCCTGGCGCGCGTGCTGCCCGAGAACGACAAGTGCCCTGGCATGAGCGCTGTGGCCCACGTCGCCGACCCGCAATACCTGGACCCAGCCGGCCTCCTGCTCGAGCCGATCCTCATCATGGAGATTACCTTCCACGAAGGAACCGGCGTCTTCTGTGACACGCTCCTGGGCGAGGCGACCCTGTACTGCGACGACACCTCGTCTCTCTTCGGCATGCCCATCTGGTCGCTCGGCGCCAGCATGGTGCTGACGCCCGTGCTCGATGTCTGGTTCAACCCCGATCCGGCTCTGTCCTTCTCCATGACCGAGGCCGAACTGATCAGCGCCTTGACCGCGGCATCGTTCTTCAGCCCTGACGGGCTCACCACCGACGTCGTGTTCACCTACTACCTGGACACAACCGGCTACTCCATCACGGAGGATGACTGGCTCGGTTCGGTAGCGTCCGCGGAAGCCCGATTCGTGCCGCAGCCCTCCGCAGTCTGCCTCTTCGTCGCCGCAGGCTGCGGCGCCCGTCGCCGCCATCGCAGATAACCGGGACAGCAGATAACCGGGACAGTCCCGGTTTTTTTCGGTTTCTTTCG
>CAZZPX010000273.1:0-5210 GCA_964655955.1 uncultured Phycisphaerales bacterium
AGGCGAGCGTCGAGCGGCGTCAGTTCTCGCTCCTGCTCGAGGTCGGTGCGCACGCGCGAGAAGGCGATCCACTGCCCGCCTTCACCCAGCACGATGAGCTTGCGAAGGGGGATCTGCGCCGCAATGTTCGGCGCAACATCCTCGGCAGCGGCAATCTCATCCAACCAGCGAATCGCCTCGTTCGTCTCGCCGCGCAGCGACAGGCACAGCGCCACGCCGATCGCAGCCCGCGCCTGCATCTCGAAGCGCATGCGGTCTGCGGGAAAGGCGCGCAGGCTGGGCAGGCGACCGTCCTCCTGCCCGAGCAGGCCGGCGAAGGCGAGCAGCGCTTCGTACGCGGAGTCATCCTCGCCGCCAAGCATGTCGTCGTAATACCGCGACCACCCCTGATAGAACTGCACCCACGACTGAAGCTCGGCAAGGCTGGCGTAGACCTCGGCGGCTCGCTCGCCGCGCGGTCCGTCGCGCTTCGAGGCGCTCTCCAGATAGCGGAGACGTTCGATGAGCAGCCGGTCGAGTTCATCGAGTTCCTTGCTGACGACGGCCAGGCCGCGCTGCGCCTCGTCCACCTCGCCGCCCTCCGCCATGCGCAGGCGCTGGCGTTCGGCGATTTGCTCAGCGGGAAGATAGCGGGCGCGAATCAAGCTGAGCTGCAGGCCGGTCGCTTCGACTTCGGGCATTTCGGGGAGCAGTCGCCGCGCCTTGCGCTCCCAGCGCAGTCGCTCTTCTTCGCTTTCGGCCCGCGCCAGGAGGTCGCCATACACCTGGGCGAGCCGGGCGAGAAGCTGCTCGCGCTCGTCGCCGCGCGCTCCGTGCAGCTTGTTCTCCCAGTGCAGGGCAAGAAGCTGTGGCAACCCCGCCTCGAGCAGATACGCCTCCACGGGATCGGCGAGAGGCTGCTGGGCGGAGGCGCCGCAGACGCCCGCGACAAGCGCGATCAGGATGGCGAGCACGCTACTTCGCCGGCACATACGTCACTTTCTCGAAACCCGCATCACGGGCGGCCTGCACTGCCGCGACGGCGTGATCGACGCTGACCCGGCTGGTCACCTCGACGAAAATGCCCGGCTCCTTGGGGAGCGCCGCAATCACCGCCGTCAACTCGGCCTGGTTACGCAACTGCTGCTCTCCGACGATGTAGCGCAGCGCCCCCTCGATGCGGTCGACGCGAATCACCTGCGGCTGGAGGTACGACGCCTGCGCCGACTCATCGCTGGTGCGGATGAGCGGCGAGAGAAACGATTCAGGATCGAGGAAAGTCGTGGTGGTGAGAAAGAAGATGAGCAGCAGGAAGACCACGTCGATCATCGGCGTGATGTTGAGGCGAGCTTCGTTGTGCTGGCGCCTGCCGGCGGGCGTGAACCGCATCAGCGCACCTCCACGCCCAGGGCGCTGCTCTTCACGCCGAGGTCGCTCAGCGTGCGGACGAGTTCGTTGAGCCGCTCCGCGGAGGCGTTGCGATCGGCGCGGATCATGATCTGCAGCCGCCCCGCACTCTGATCGCTCTCGCGCAGACTGGCGCCGGTCATGGCAAGCTCGTAGGCGACCTTGCGACGAAGGACGTCGATGCCGACGGTGTCGCCGGCGACGATGTAGTTGCCGTTCGCGTCGAGGTTGATGACCAGTTCGCTTGCTTCTTCGAGCCGCTCTTCCTCACCGCGCTGCTCAGGCAGTTCGACCTCTGCCTGCGTCATCTTCACGAACTGAGCCGTGGTCATGAAGAAAATGATGAGCAGCAGGACGACGTCAACCAGCGGCGTCAGGTCGATCGCAGCAAGCGAGCGGCGGGTTGTGCGGGGCGTGAAGCGCATGGGGAGAGGAGAGGGACGAAGGGACTGAGGATGAGGGGAATCGGGGAACTGGGATGGAATGCCGTCATTCGAGTCTCGTCATTCGACATTCAAGTTTCTTCATTGCTCCTTCTGTCGTTGCTGCGACATCTCGAGCGGGAGCGTCAGGCGCTCGACTGTGGCTGCGATCTCGACCACGAGCGCGTCGATGCGGTTGCGAAAGAAGGTGAAGGCCGCCAGGGCCGGAATCGCCAGTGACAAGCCCATCACCGTCGTGACCAGCGCCTGGCTGATGTCGCCGGCGAGTTGGTCGGGTCGGGCGAAGCCCTCGACGGAGGAGATGGTTTTGAAGGCGCCGACCATGCCGACCACGGTGCCGAGCAGGCCCATCAAAGGCGCGATGCCGACGATCAGCCCCAGCCCGTCGGTTGAGCGGTAGAGCTTCGCCGCCTGCTCCTGGCCGGCTTCCTCCAGCGCGGCCCGCAGCTCGAAGACGCCGAAGGCGGAACGCTGGAACCGCGTCAGGCCCGCGTCCAGCACGCGCGTGAGAAAGCAGTGCTGGCGCGGATCCTGGCAGAAGCGTAGCGCCTCATCGACGTCGCCGCGCGCGAGCAAGGGCTCAAGCGAAGCCACGATGTCCGGCGGGGCAAGATTGCGGGCGCGAATCTGCACCAGGTGCATGATCATCAGCGCCAGCGCGACGACCGAGAGCGCGATGATCGTGTAGCCGATCAGCCCGCCAGCCTGAATCAGGTCGAGGATGCTGGTGTCATTAGTCGAGGTCTGGCCAAGCAGGGCGGGCCAGGTCGTGTGGTCGGGCATGGGCTGTCATTCCTCGTTGGTGGTCGGAGCGGAAGCGGGCACTGCGAAGTCGGTGCGCACCTGGGCAGCCTGATCGAGATCGCCGAGCGCGGCAAGCTCATTCGCCGCCGCCCGGGCCGACGCACGAGCCAGATCCGGAAGTGGCGCCGCATACAGGAGCGGCACGTGCAGCAACTCGAGCACACCCTGGAGGCGGCTGTCGGCATCACTCTGCAGGCACAGCGATACGCCGAGCCCGCCGCGGCACCAGGCGGCAAGCCACGGCTCCACCGTATCGCCTAACGTCTCGCGCAGTTCGCTGCGCGCACTGCTGCGCGCCGCGTCGTTGCCGCCCTGTGCCGTCAGCAGCAGATGCAGAAGACGCGCCCCTGCGTGCTCGACGCGCAGGTCAGGCGTGGCGCAATCCGGTTGCGTCGTCGCCCGCGCGATGGCGCAGTCGTACAGATCGGCGATCTGGAGCACCACTGGGTCAGCCTCCAGGGCCAACTCCGTGCGATTGAGCCGCAGCGCATCCGACTCGAAAACGAGCAGAGGCGGCACGGCGAAGAGCAGGTCGGTCCGCGGATCGATGATCGGTTGCAGGTCCAGATAGGCGCGCTGCCCCACGCCGGCACGACGCATGCGGATGGTCTGCAGGTACGGCTCGAGCACCGCGCTCGGCGCCGCTCCTGCTTGCAGTCGGCAACGCAGCACGCCTTCGCTCACGACCAGCGCCGTCTCCGAGGTCTGGCCGCGATAACGCTCGTAGAGCGTCTCGAAGAGCGGCTGGGCCATCCGGGGATCGCCTCGCTCCAGCCGGTAGCGAGCCCGCCAGGCGGTGTCAGCGATGCCTGCGTAATCGTCCGCGTCTAAAGCGAAGGGACCGGTCACCTGGCGCACACGGTCCCAACTGATGACCTCGACGTCTTCGGTGACGATCCGCAGGCTGACGCCGGCATCATCGACGCCCAGCACGGTCCCCTGTCGCACCACCCCGCCGCGCAGGCGCACTTCATCGCCTCGCGCGACTTCGCCGGCGAGCGCAACTGCCAGTGTGCACAGCGCGATGCAGACAGGCCGCACCCGCGTCACGGTTTGCTCCCCGGAACGAAGCGATAGGTTCCGCCGGACTCCTCGGCGATGCGGCGCAGCAGATAGGCCCCCTCCTCGGTGACGAAGGCGATGGTGTGGACCACGACCTGGCGGCCCTGCTTGTTCAACTCCACGATGACGTCGGGAGCGGTCTCATCGAACTCGCCGTCCGTGAGAAAGTAGATCGCATCGGGGCGCGGTTTGAGCTTCATGATGAGTGTGAAGGCCGGAACGGGATTCGTCGAACCTGCCGGACGCACGCCCCGCACCCAGGTGCGAAAGTCGCTTCTGTGCTCCTCCTTGGCGCTGAGCCAGACGGGCGTGCGGTCACGGTCGGGCAGGATGGGGTCGCTGTTGAACAGGCACACCGAGAATGAGGTGTAGTCCGGCAGGTCGTTGATGGACTGAATGAGTTGCTGGCGGGCCTCCTCCCATCGCTCGCCGACCATCGACCCCGAGGCGTCGACGATGTAGGCGAAGCGCGTGCCGCGGGCGCGCACGCCGAAGAAGCTGGCATTGGCCCCGCCGGATCCGGTCATCAGGCCGTCCTCACCCTCCGCGCCCCCCGAGCCGGTCAGGCCCTCGATGCCCGCCGTGGAGGCGGGGTTGAGCGTCGCCGCCTCCAGCGCCTCGGTCAGCGACATGTCGTCAATGATCTCGGGCATCTCCGCCGTGTCGAGTTCGATCGGCGCTTCCGCGAGGTCCGCCATCTGATCCGCCTCGGACTCGCGCTGCGGCAGCGAAGACGCCAGTTCGACCTCCACCGTACCGCGCTCCGCCCCCGCGCCCCCGGCATCGACCATGATCAGCCCGGCAAGCACCAGCGCGATGACGTGCAGCAGCCCCGAGGTGAGCCACCCCAGCATCAGCGCCCGCCGCTCGCGGTCCGGCATCGGTTGGCGCGCACGGCGAGAGCCGGCGGGCCCCGACGAGACCGCGTCACCAGCGGCGGGCGCCGCCTGTGGCGGGTGCGTGAATCCGGAATGGCGAGCTTCGGGCATGAGCAGTCCAAAAAGGAGTGTCCTGGCTGATTGTACCTCTCCGGATCGCTCTCCTGCGATCTCTACGGCCATCGCTTTGTGTAGGATGCACCCCACTTCCCATTTCCATGCGCAAGGATGGCTTTATGTCCAACGACAACGTCTACCACCGCGTCCTGCTCAAGATCAGCGGCGAGAGCTTCTGCGGAGAGTCGCGGTCCGGCATCGACGCCGAGGATCTCGAGCACATCACCCAGGAGATCCTTGCAGCCGTCGAGACCGGCGTTCAGATCGGCGTGGTCGTGGGAGGCGGCAACATCATCCGCGGCCAGAAACTGGCCTCCGCCGGCGTCATCCCGCAGAGCACCGCCGACTACATGGGCATGCTGGGGACCGTGATCAACGGCCTCGCCCTCAAGGAGTGAGTCGAGCGCCAGGGGCAACCGGGGCGGCTCATGTCTGCCATCGCCCGTTCCTCTGTGGCTGAGCCCTGCATCCGCGCCCGGGCGATTCGCCACCTGGAAAAGGGACGCGTGGTGGTGCTCGC
>CAZZPX010000274.1:0-5204 GCA_964655955.1 uncultured Phycisphaerales bacterium
CGCCTCCAGCGTGCTGGCGACGCACCTGACGGAAGTCGTCAAGCGCCACGCCGACGAACTGCTCAGCCGCGAGGAAGTGCACAATCTGCTCGAGGGCGTGAAGGAGCGGGCGCCCAAGGTGGTCGCGGAAGTCATCGGCGAACTGGTCAAGCCCGCGGATTTGCAGCGCGTGCTGCAGAACCTGCTGCGCGAGCGCGTACCGATCCGCGACCTGGAGACGATCATCGAGACGCTCGGTGACTGGGCGCCCAAGTCCAAGGATGTCGATGTGCTGACGGAGTACGTTCGTCACGGGCTGCGACGGACGATCTGCGAGCAGTACGCCCTCCCGGGCGAGCAGGGCAAGCCGAAGCTGGTGTGCGTCACGCTGGATTCAGGGCTGGAGGATCTGATCGCCAGCTACGTGGATCGCAGTGCCGCGGGGACGGTGATCACCATGCCGCCCAGGCTGGCGAGCCGGGTGGCGTCCGTGCTCGTCGAGGCGCTCCAGCCGGTCATCGCCGCTGGACATCAGCCGCTCGTGCTCGCCTCGCCGCAGGTTCGCGCGCCGGTGCGCGAATTGGTGGAACCGCACTTGTCAAGCATCGCCGTTGTCGGTTACAACGAGATCGTCTCCGGCATGCAGATCGAGTCGCTCGGGCTGGTGCAGGCGCCGGAGGATGTGAGTGGGGCGTCGGCCGCATAGGACGCGGCCCGGAGGCGGGCGCCTGAGCGCGCCCGAGAACTGCCATGGATGGCGACAAGATGACCCTGAAGACCTACCAGGCCAAGTCAATGGCGCAAGCCCTCGCCGCGGTCAAGCACGATCTCGGCAAGGACGCCGTCATCCTGCACACACGCACTTTCAAGCGCGGGGGCTTCTTCGGTTACGGCGGCAAGCAGTTCGTCGAAGTGACCGCGGGGACCGGCGTCGATCTCGGCAAGCGCCGCCGGCGCGAACGGATGGATGCCGTCGAACTGCGGGCCCAGGCGCAGCGGCACCTGCTCGACCGCGCGTACAAGACGAGCGATCGCGGGGGCGGCGCGGCTGCCCCCGTTGCGCCCGCCGTCAAGCAGGCCGCGGCGGCCGTGCAGGCGCCGATCGAGTCGATGGCAGTTGTCGAAAGCATCGGGGCGGCGACAGCAGGCGCTCCCCTCGCTACCGTCAAGGAGGTGCGGGCTGACGCCGCGCCGGATGCGGCGCTTCCCGTCGCGGTCCAGGAGACGAATGACGCTCAGCCGCTCTTCCGCACGGCCCGGCGCCTCGTGACGACCGCGCCGACGACGTCCACCGCCGCCGGCCACACTGAACTCAACGACGCGTTGACCGGCCAGATCGCCGACCTGCGCTCCATGGTCGCCAAGGTGGTGCAGCAGACGCTGCGGCCGACGCAGCGCGCGGACATGTCGCAGGTGCTCTTCGATCGCTACCTGTCGCTCTTGGAAACGGAAGTCTCCGCGGACATCGCCAACGGCATCGTGGAGACGGTCAAGCGCGAACTCACGCCGCAGGAATTGGAGGATGCGGGCGTGGTTCGGGCGGCCATTCTGCGCGAGGTGGCCGCCTACATTCCCGTCGCCGAGGTGTCGCTCGATCGCGACAAGCCGAAGGACGGCCGGCCGCTCACCATCGCGCTCATCGGCCCCACGGGCGTGGGCAAGACCACGACCACCGCCAAGCTCGCCGCTGCGTACAAGCTGCGGCACGGCAAGAAGGTCGGCCTGGTCACCGCCGACACGTACCGCATCGCCGCCGTCGATCAACTGCGCACCTACGCCAACATCATCGGGCTGCCCCTGCGCGTGGCGCTGACGCCCAACGAGATGGCCTCTGCCGTCCAGTCACTCAGCGACTGCGATGTCATCCTCATCGACACCGCCGGTCGCTCCCAGCACGACAACGAGAAGATCGAGGACCTGCGCAAGTTCGTCTTCGCCGCCGAGCCCCACGAGGTGCATCTCGTTCTCTCCTCGACCTCGAGCGAGAGGCTCATGCTGCGGGCGGCCGAGCGCTTCGGCCCCGTCGAGCCGACCAACGTCATCTTCACCAAGCTGGACGAAGCGGTAAGCTTCGGCGTCCTGGTCAATGTCATTCAGACCGTCAAGAAGAAGGTCAGCTTCGTCACCACCGGGCAGGAAGTGCCCGACCACATCGAGATCGGCCGAGCCGACCGCCTCGCGCGCATCGTCGTGAACGGAGGCGTGTCATGAGCGCCGCGCGACCCAGCAGCGATGTGGTGGATCAGGCGACGGCGCTGCGGCGTCTGGTGCGCGCGACCGAGCGCGCGAGCGTCGACGCGACGCCCCAGCCGCGCGCTCACATCCTCGCCATCAGCTCCGGCAAGGGGGGCGTGGGGAAGACCAACATCGCGGTGAACCTTTCCATCGCGCTGACCAAGCTGGGCAGGCGCGTGACGCTGCTCGACGCCGACCTCGGCCTCGCCAACGCCGACGTCATCTGCGGCATGTCCGTCTCGGCGCATCTCGGCCACGTCGTCGCCGGCAAGCGCACGCTGGAGGAAGTGCAGGTCTGGGCGCCGGGCGGCTTTCGCCTCATCCCCGGCGCCTCGGGCGTGGCGGGTTCGGCGGACGCCACGCCGGAGCAATGCCTGCGCCTGGTCGAAGCCCTGTCACGCCTCGAAGATGAGTCGGACCTGATCGTCATCGACACCGGTGCGGGGAGCGGCCGTGTCGTGGGCAGCTTTCTGAGCACGGCCGACACGGTGCTCGTGGTGACCACGCCCGAGCCGCCCGCCATCACCGACGCCTACGCGCTGATCAAGATGGCGGTGGTTCGCAGTCGCACCGGCAATCGCCGGCCCCAGGCGCTGGGACTGATCGTGAACCAGGCGGAGTCGCAGCGCGAGGCGCAGCGGGTGCACCAGCGCATTGCGGCGGTGGCGCAGCGCTTTCTCAGCCTGGAGGTGGCGCTGGCTGGCTGGCTGCCGTATGACGAGGTGGTGCGTGAATCTGTGCGCAAGCGAATTCCCTTTGTCATTGCCGCCCCGAAGCGCAATATCTCGTTGTCGTTGGAGGCGTTGGCCCAATGGGTGGACCCGGTCGGTGAAACCACGTGTGACGGGGCACGGGGCGGCTGGGCACGCCGTTTGCGGAGGCTTCTGCTGCCTGTGCCGTAGTTGACGCGGCGACTTCACCCTCTTTCAGCCAATGTTGGCTGAAGTGCTCAAGTCGCCGTGCAATTGTGCGGATCCCTGACCGATAGCGCCATGGCCTTGACACGCCGACAGGACAGCATCGTGAACCCGATCGTGCCGCACCGGATCATCGCCGGTGCGTTCGGCATGGCGGCGTTCAGCGTGTCTGTGCTGTGCGGCCTCTACGTGCAGAACCCGGCGCCGACGATCCTGTGGCGCGCCCTGCTGGCGCTGCTCACCTGCTACTGCCTTGGCATGGTGGTGGGGTGGATCTGCGAATACGTGGTGCGCGAGCATTTGGCCCGTTACAAGGAAGAGCGCCCCGTGCCGACGCTCACCGGCGATATCGCGCACGCGAATGCCGGCGCGCGGACGGGAAAGAAGAAGTAGGAATTTCGGAACTTTTGACGGATTCATCCAGCCCGATAACTGTTATACTCCCCCTGGCATGTCTGCCTAGGGACGGGCGCACACGCCGAGTTTGAACTTCGGTTCACACGCAAGGTCAAGGAGGAGACCATGCCGGGAACCAGATCCGCACGGACCGCGGTGAAGCGCAGGGCCGGTATCGCGACGCAGGCGACGGCCTACGACGACGTGCCGCCCCGGGAGCTGTGGGAAGAGTACCAACGGACGCATTCCCAGCAGCTCCGCAACCACTTCATGGAGCGCTATCTGCCGCTCGTGCGGTACAACGCCGAGCGCATTCACGCGCGCCTGCCGGACGAGGTCGACATCGAGGATCTCATGTCAGCCGGGCTTTTCGGGCTGATGGATGCCATCGACGCCTTCGACCTGGAGCGCGGCGTGAAGTTCGAGACGTATTGCGCCCCGCGCATCCGCGGCGCGATCCTCGACGAGCTGCGCTCCATGGACTGGGTGCCGCGACTGGTGCGACATCGCACCGCCAAGGTGGAGCAGGCGCGGACGGCGCTGGCGATGGAACTGGGCCGGGCTCCGACGGACGATGAAATCGCCCGCAAGCTCGACGTCGACCAGGACGAATACCACAAGATCCAGCGCGACAGCCAGGCGGTCGGCGTCGTCTCCATTCACCGCAAATGGGGCGAGACGGACTCCAGCAAGGACGTGCGCGAGATCGACGTCATCCGCGATGAATCACAGGCCAACCCCCTCGGCGAACTGCAGAAACGCGACCTGCGCGACCTGATCACCAAGGGGCTGTCGCGGGCCGAGCGACTCATCATCATCCTCTACTACTACGAGGAGATGACAATGAAGGAGATCGGCCAGCCGCTCGACCTCTCCGAGTCGCGCGTGTCGCAGATGCACAGTTCGATCCTGGCCCGCCTCAAGGTCCAGATGCAGCATCGTTCCCGCGAATTCGAGCCGGAAACGAAGGAGTAGCGCTCTCTGCGCCGCTCCGAATGTGACGTACAACTCGGCAGCAGCCGAACCGCCCGCCGGCGGCCGTGCCCGCGCGCCTGAACTTCGCGGCAGCGCTTGCCGGGGGGGCGTCGCCAGGGTCTACTGTCTGCATGGGCGCGAAGGAAGCACAGGAGCGGCTGGCCTGCGTGGCGCTGGGCTCGAACCTGGGCGAGCGCGAGGCGACGCTGCGCGCGGCGCTGTCGACGCTGGGCGAACTACCCGGCACGCGACTCATCGCCGTCTCGCGCCTCTTCGAGACCGAGCCGATCGGCCCGCCGGGTCAGGAAGCGTACCTCAACGCGGCGGCGCGTCTGGGGACGACGCTGGATCCACGCGCTCTGCTCGAACATCTGCACGAAGTGGAACGCCGGTTCGGCCGGGCCCGTCGCGAGCGCTGGGGACCGCGCACGCTGGACCTCGATCTCGTGCTCTTCGAGGCTGAACTGCGTGATGAGCCGGGGCTGATCCTGCCGCACCCGCGCTTGCGGGAGCGCCTCTTCGTGCTGGTGCCGCTCGCGGAGGTGGCGGCATCGGTGGTGGATCCGCTCACGGGCAAGACGGTGGGGCAGCTTCTCAAGGAACTCGTGACGCGGAACGCGGGCGTTGAGGCCCCGCCGCGACCGATCTAGCAGGCCGCTAAGCAAGGGCTCGATGTTCGCTCTTTATCCCTTCCCCGCAGGC
>CAZZPX010000275.1:0-5199 GCA_964655955.1 uncultured Phycisphaerales bacterium
CTTTGGGATAGACGCAGAGGATGGTCCTGCCATCTTCGAGCAGGACGGGGGCGGGGTGGCCAAGGTACAGGCCGGCCTCGCGGTCGACGATCGTCTGGCGAGCGGTCTGCGCGTCGAGGTCGATGAGAGGAATCGAGTAGTCGGGCGCCTGGGGTTGGGGCGAAGCGTGTCCTGTCGGCGTCTCCTGCCCGCAGGCAAGTGCAGCGACGATGACGAGGACAATGCCGCCGCGAATCATCCGGGTGCCTGCGCGGGCGGAAGCGCTGTGAGCGAGCATCGAGTGTTCTCCATCTCTGCCGGCGAGGTGCGCGATCGCTGCCGGGCGGTTTGGCCGGTCGGCTGGCAGAAGACCTCCCGCCGGGACGGGTTTCTTGCATGGTACCGCAGGTCGCCGCGGCGTCCCGACGGAAGGGAGAGCGTCTTCCCGGCGCGCGCAAACTGAGTGTTTTCGCCGACTTTCGATCCCACCGGGCCTGATTGCGGAGTAATATACCCGAAAGAAGCCCATTTCTTGAGGCGCTGCCGCAGACGACCCCTGTTCCGGAGGAGACAACCCATGCTGAAGCACGACGCAGTTTCGACGACGGGTGATGCCGTGCGCTCGCCCTCACGTCTCCTCCAGCGGCCGAGACTGCTGCGCGAGTGCCGGCTCGGCCTTGCGGAACGCTGCCTCTTTGAGCCGCTTGAGGATCGGCGACTGCTGGCGGTGGACTATGACCTGGCGGGCGTCTCGTACGACATCGCGCAAGGGGCGCTGACGGCGAGCGAGTACTTTCGCGTGGATTGGGAAGTGACCAACCAGGGGGCCAGCGCAAGCTGCACCTATCGCGTCGGTATCTACGCCTGGCGGGAGAACAATCCCGGCGACACGCTCTACATCTATGGGCACGGCACTGAATATCCCGCCCTTGCGCCCGGCGCGAGCTACGGCAGGACGCAGTACCTCATCCTCCCCAAGAACGCCCCGGGCTATGCGGGCTGGTGGGACGACCACGGGGCGGGCGACTACGTCATCGGCATGAAGATCCTGCACGATGGCGGCGACACAGATCCCGCCAACAACGGCAACTACCAGTTCGGCAAGGACAAGGATATCGTCACCGTCGACATCATCGACGACACGCCGCCGACGGCCCAGATGATCACCGACGTCATCGGCAACGAAGCGTTCGGCCAGAACGCCATCACCGTCGAAGCGCGATTCGCCGACGATGTGCACCTGGACTACCTCTCCAGCGGCGTCTTCCGCATCACCGGCCCGGGGGCCTTCGAGACGACCATCAACGGCGCGCAGACGATCTGGGACGACGACTACCACAAGAGCGGCATCGGCAGGATCGAGGTCAGCGCCTACGGCTTCTGGCCCGACAACGAGTGGGGCCCGGACGCCAACGGCACATACACGCTCTCCGTCGAGCCCAATTCCGTCAAGGACTACACCGGCAACGCCATGGCGGGCGGCGTGATCGGGCAGTTCTTCGTCGACATCGAGCCAATGAATCCCACCGCCGACCTCGCCGATCCGGTAAACGGCGGGGAGATCTACCTGGCGGAGATCGACGGACGCAATTACATCGATGTGACCTTCAATGACCTGAGCGGCACCGGGCTCAAGACGTATACGATCACCGACTACAACCCCGAGTTCGCGCTGCGCTACGCGGATGGCACGGTCATTACCCACGACGGCGCGGCGGACCTGGTGAGCGGCACGACCTACCGCTACGAATTCTATTCCTCCTCGCTGCTGCAGCCGGGAGAGGTGACGGTCGAGTTCCTCGCCGGCACGTTCCGCGACAATATGAACGTGGACAACCTCGGCGAACTCGAGTCATTCACCATCGTGGCGGATCCGGCGTTCGGGCCGACCGCGGCTCTCGTCTATCCGCTGGACGGCGGCGTGGAGCCGGTCTTTGAACTGAAGGATCGGCATTACATCGACGTGCGCTTCAACGACCTGAGCGGCGCGGGGCTGGATACGGCGACGATTCTCGACGCCCAGGCGGAGTTCACTGCGACGGGCGACGCCGCGCTCGGGCTGAGTTTCAGCGGCGCTCCCCAGTCCCTGGGCAACGGCGTGTACCGCTATTCATACTACGGGCAGACGAAGTGCGGCGACATCGAGATCAACTTCATCGCCGGTTCTTTCGCGGATAGCGCCGGAAACGTGAACGACGCGGCGACCGAGTCGTTCTATGTAGACGGGCCCGACATGTACGGCGCGTACTTCGACGTGCTGGAACTGCAGGCGAGCCCCGGCGGCCAGATCAACATTGCGGCGACGGTGCGCAATGACCATCTCGTCGCCTACGAGTCATTCTATGTCAGGTTCTACCTGAGCAGCGATCCGCACATCGCCCATGGCGAGGACTATCTACTTGCGGTCACGACCGTGCCGGGCATGAATCCGGACAGCGACCTGAACATACAGAAACAAGCGTCACTTCCCGCCGCCGGACATGCGTTGTACAACGGCGACGGCGTCTATTACATCGGCATGATCATCGACGACGAGAACATCGCCCCCGAAACGAATGAAGCCAACAACGCCAATCAGGGAACGTACCTCGATCGCGAGGACATCGAGATCCTGGCGGCGGTCGTACCGGACAAGCCCGACCTGGTGGCGGCGTTCGGGACGATTCCCATGAACACGATCATCTACCAGGATCAGCGCGATCGTGTAGAGGTCACGGTCACGAACCTGACGGAAGTGCGGGCGACGGGCAAGATCGCCATCCAGCTCTTCCTTTCGCCGGACAAAGTGCTCGATGATCACAATCACCTCGGTGCGGACACGAAGGCCGGCGGCAGCGTCGGGCTCAACCTCAACCTGGGCGAACTGGAGACGACGACCTTTAGCGTCTTCTTCATCTCCCCCAGCTACTTGACCGCCGGGCAGCATTACCTGCTGGCCAAGGTCGACTACGCCAACGCCATCGACGAAGCAAACGAAGACAACAACATCGTCGCCAGCAGCGAGGTCTTCGAATGGCAGCGCAAGGTCGGCGAGGAGGGCGCCAAGCAGCTCGTGCTCGAAGACAAATCCGGCACGCTGGTCACGTTCAAGATGAGCGGCGGCGGGTCGGCCGTCATCGATCCCACCGACGACGGCTTCGACATCGCCATGACGGGGACGAACGCGCGCAGTTCGCTCAAGCTCGCCGCCAGGGGCGGGGGCTACAGCCTGCACGACATCACCGTCGACGGCGATCTCAAGGACATCAACGGCAGGGGAGCGCTGCTCACCGGCAGCATCGACATCGCGGGCAGCGTCACGAAGATCCAGCTCGGCGATGTCGCGGACGACCACACCATTGCGATCGGCGGCTCCGTCTCGGCGGCTCCGGCGCGCATCCAGTTCAACGCCGTGACCGACCTTGTGCTCACCTCCGACACGCCCATCAAGCAGCTCAAGGCGCGCTCCTGGCGCGATACGGATGCGATACCTGATCGCATCGCCGCGCCGTGGCCGGGCGTGCTGCAGGGAAACGGCGACTTCAAGGCCGATCTGCTGCTCGGCGGCGAGGGCGCGGCGGGAGCGACGCTCGGCAAGGTCAAGATCACTGGCGACCTCACAGGCGGGACGTGGAGCGTCACCGGAGGGGCGAGCAACATCAGCGCCGGAGCCGCCGCGTCCGACTGGAGTGCCGCCTTCACCGGCGATGTGGGCAAGGTGAGATTCAGCGGCGACGTGGCGGGCGATCTCTCCGCGCGCTCAATCAAGACGCTCGACATCCGCGGTGATCTGCAGGAGGCGCTGATCCGACTCAATCCCACTGTCGATGCCAGCGCCGTCGCTTCCACCGTCCTCGGCAATCTCAAGGTCGCGGGCTGGATGAACGGCAGCGAAGTGCGCGCCTTCGGCAACATCGGCAAGGCGACGGTCGGCGGCATGCGCGACAGCAACCTCTTCGCGGGCGTGCGCAACTACGTCACGGGGCTTCCCGCGCTTGTCGGTGAGTTCTCGCACGAGTCGTCGATCGCCAGGATCCTGATCCGCGGCATCGCCGGCGCAGAGCACTGCTACCTCAACAGCAACATCGCCGCGCAGTTGCTTGCCCAGGTGCAGGTGCGACACTGTGAGACGGACAACGGCGGCACTGCGTTCGGCGTGGCGGCACGCTCCCTTGGGCGCTTCCAGCGGTTCGAGACAACCGGCAGGTTCACCTGGCCGAACAAGAGCGAACCCGACGGACCCGCGCCCGATGGAGACTTCGTGGTTCGGTTGATCTGAGCGGTCGCCGCCAACTCGATCTCACGCGACGCCGAGTTCCGCGGCCTCGCGCTGGCTCACCGGCTGCGCGGTGAGCTGGCGATGGGTCAGGGCCGCGAGCGCGGTGGCGACGGCAAAGAGACACGCGCCCACCGCCTGGTGGGCCGTGGTGAGCGTGATGTTCCAGACCGTGGGCATCTCCGCGACCTCGACGAGACCGACCGCGACATACGCGCCCAGGCCCAGCAGAAGCTGGAGCGACACGAGCAGCAGCAAGGCGACGCCGAGGCGGCGCAGCACGGGGAACTGCTGGTCGTACAGCATCCAGGCGCGGATCGCCGCCCAGTACGCCAGGCAGCCGACCAACGCTGCGAACGACACGTGCACGATCACCCATTGCCCGGTGTGGCGGGCGATCGTGCCGAGAATGAGCTGGACGATGATCGCGGCGAGCAGCAGCAGCGAGAGTTGCCGCTCTGTGGCTGCAGCGCGATGCAGAGTGGGCTTGCTGATGCGCCGCCAGGGCCGGCTGACCACGACGGCGATGAAGGTCATGAGCGCGAAGAAGATCTGCCCGAACACGCCGTGCACGATGCGGAGGATGACGCTGAGGCCGGTCTCGTGCTCGGGTCCGGAGACGGCGACGCCTTCGGCGCCGGTGACGGCCTCGGTGACGCGCAGGCCGCCCATGACGCCCTGGGCGATGACGGCGATGATCGCCAGCAGCATGAGCTGCTTGAGCCAGCCGCGTTCATCGGCGCGCCAGATGTGCACCGCGAGCATGATGGTGGTCACGCCGACCAGCGCGCCGTAGAGTCGATGTGCATGCTCGTAATACACGGCGCCGGTCATTTTGGAGAGCGGAAAGAGAAACATGACGTCGTAGAACGTGCCGGGCCAGTCGGGAACGGAGAGGCCGGCATCCGCGCCGGTGACGAGTCCGCCGGCGGTGAGGAGCAGCCCCGTGGCGATGACGGCGGTCC
>CAZZPX010000276.1:0-5197 GCA_964655955.1 uncultured Phycisphaerales bacterium
TGAGGACGCCGACCGTCCAGAGCAGCACGGCCACGATGTGCTCGGGAAGCAGGTAGGCGACAGCCCGCCGCCCGTGCCGACGCACGCCGGACCACGTCGACCAGGCGAGCAGGATCGTCGCTGCCAGCCCGCTGAGGCGCACCAGAACCGGGAGGCTGACGAGCGGCTCGCGAAAGCCCTCGCCCAGGATTGCCAGCGTGGTCGCGAGCGCGACGACGCCCAGTCTGGCATGGAACCAGTGCGGCAGATCCACCGTATTGCCACCTCGCAGGGGCGTCCAGCGCTTCGCCATGCCGCAGACCATACCCGCTGCACCCTCAATCTTCGACCTGCGCCCGGCGCCGCGGCGCGCTCATGCGGCGACGCTCACACCACCGGCTGGCCCGGAAGCAACGGCGGCATCGGACAGTCCAGCACGTCCGCGATCGCCCGCAGCACTTCCGCCTCACCCACCGTCACCTCTCGATCCGCCACCACGCACAGAGCGCACGCCCGGATAAGCGGCTCCTTGAGCCTGGGCGCAACAGTTGTGAGCCGATCCAGCGCCGCATCCAGGGCCTTCAGGCCGACCTCGTCGCGCGAACGCAGCGCCAACCCGGCAAAGCGCAGCTCGCGCGCCCCCGCCTCGAACGCGGCCCGCGCCTGCTCTTCCTCGCGCGTGCCGACATACGCCAGCGTGGTCAGCAGGACGCCGCACTCGTCGCGCAGCCCGCCAAGCGCGTAATGCTGCACGCGCCGCGGGGCCTGCCCCTCGAACTGTGCCGCCAGGTGTTTGCGCAGAATGCGCTGAAGCGACCACTCGAAGAGATCGATCTTCGCATCCGCCCGCACCAGCGCATCGACGTTGATCATGAAGGCGCGATACTGCGATGGCGACAGCTGACGCAGTGCCGGCAAGGTCAGATCCAGCAGCGGCAGCCTTAGTTTGCTGTCGAGCGCCTCTGCGAGGGGCAGCAGACGTTCGACGAGTTTGCGCTGCGGTTCGTCGGCGTGGTCGACCAGGTGCGCAAGCTGCTTCTCCCGCGCCTGCGTCTCGCGATTGAAGAGCAGACAGTAGACGATCGCCCGCGCGCCGAAGGGCTCGCCCGCCGCCTTCCGCAGCGCCTCGGGCGTGGCCTCGATGAGTTCCCGCGCGTACTCGACGTGCGCCTCGCTGGGCGCGCCGATCTGCGCCAGCAGGCTCGGCTGCGCGGGCGCGGCCTGCGCAGCGCCCGCCGCACCTGCAGCAAGCGCACCGGTTCGCTGCCTTCCCGCGCCGGAACCGGCGAGGACGCCGCCGACCGCCAGACCCTCCATCATGCGGGCGCGGCGCTGACGCAGACGATCCTCCGCGTCTCGAGCCGGCTCGGGCGCGGCGCGCTCGACCTGCTCGGGGTACTCGCCGTCCCAGGCCGGGTCGATGGCGCGGATGCGCTTCTTCAGCGGCGGGTGCGTGGCAAACAGCGAGGTGAAGCCGATGCTGACGCCCTCGCCAAAAAACATGTGTGACGCCTGCGGCGCGTTGGGGTTGAGCAACTTCGAGCCGCGCGAGTACCCGCCGATCTTCTTCAGCGCCCCGCCGATGCCGTCCGGGTTGCGGGTGAATTGCACGGCGGAGGCGTCGGCGAGGTATTCGCGCTGCCGGCTGACCGCGGCCTTGATCAGGCTGCCGAAGAACGAGCCGATGAAACCGACCGCCATCAGTCCCAGCGCGATGGCGAGTATCGGCACCGCCCCGCCGCCCTTCTTGTCCGAGGAACTGCGTCGGTGCGCCCCGCCGGTGTAGAACGTCACGCGCATGACGTAGTACCCGATGATGCCGATGATCAGGATCCCGTGCAGGATGCCGATCAGGCGGATGTTCATGCGCATATCGCCGTTGAGGATGTGGCTGAACTCGTGGGCGATGACGCCCTGCAGTTCATCGCGGCTGAGGCGCTCCGCTGCGCCGCGTGTGACGCCGATCACCGCATCGTCCGGTGAATAGCCGGCGGCGAAGGCGTTGATGCCTCCCTCGCGCTCCATCAGATACACGGGCGGGACGGGCGTGCCGGAAGCGATCGCCATTTCCTCGACGACGTTGAGCACCTTCTGTCCGGTGAGGTCGGCGGTGTCGCGGGTGAGGGGCTTTCCGCCCAGCGATTCGGCGACGATGTGTCCCCCGCCGCGCAGTTGCATGAGCTTGTATCCCGTGCCCCCCCCGACAACGAGCAGCGTAAAAAGCGCGACCACGCCCGCGAGCGCCAGGTGCACTTCCAGGGGCATCTCGCTCCAGCCGCCCTTCTGGAAGTACTGATTCGAGTAGCCGTACGCGCCCAGCGCGATGAGATAGAGCGCCGCGATGATGCCGAGGACGGCGAGGATGAAGAGCAGGACGAGCAGGCCGCTGCGCTTGCGGGCCCGATCCTGATGTTCGAAGAAGTTCATCGCCATGGGCGGGCTCGCTTGGGCAAAAGTGGTGCGGCGATGAGCGGTGCCGATGTGCTGAGATCGAGAGTCGACAAGCGTCTGGCGTCAGAAGGAGACCTTCGGGGCCTTGCGCGCTTCCTCACTCTCGACTTCGAGCAGTTGAGCCCCCTTGAAGCCGAGCATGCCTGCGAAGAGCACCGGCGGGAAGGTCGCGATGTAGATGTTGTAGGTGGTGACCGCGTCGTTGTACGCCTGGCGCGAGAAGGCGACCTTGTTCTCCGTCGTCGTCAACTCCTCGCTGAGTTGCATCATGTTCTGATTCGCCTTCAGGTCGGGATACGACTCCATGACGGCGAAGAGCCGGCCGAGCGCCCCATCCAGCGCCCCCTCGCCGCGCGCCAACTGGTTCATGGCGTTCGGGTCGCCCGGCGCAGCCTCGGCAGCCTTCAACGCGGCCATCGCCTGGTTGCGGGCCTGGATGACCGCTTCGAGGGTTTCACGCTCGTGCGCCATGTACCCCTTCGCGGTCTCGACCAGGTTGGGAATCAGGTCGTGCCGCCGCTGAAGCTGCACGTCGATCTGCGCGAATGCATTCTGCCAGCGCCCGCGAAGCCTGACGAGCTTGTTGTACAGGCCGATCAAGTAGAAGCCGGCGATCAGCAGAACGACGATCACGATGATCGCGATGATCCAGTTGGCGCTCAAAGGCATGGTTGCCTCCTCCCGAATAGGGTGCGACCCGGCCCGTCCGCGCGCTGCGGCCGGTCACCGGCACGATCATACCGCCCCGCCGCGCTGCTGCAGGGCAGCGGTGCATGGGTGACGGTATCGCGCCGCGCGACAGGCGGCATGTCCGGTTCGTGGCCGCAGGGGACACGAGGGCGTCGACCTGGCGCTGTGCCGCGCGGACAGCGCGGCTGATCCCCACCGGCGTCCCGACCAGACCGCCCCGGCACACGGGGCGTGGCCACGTCGCCAGATCGCGATAAGTTGGGTGCTTGACGGTATTTAGGATCATATTCTCCGCCCGCGAACGCCCCAAATCACAGAATTTCCTTTCGATTCCTTTGCATTGGGCGTATTCTTGGAATCGGAAGGAGTCCGCCGACGATGCTGGAACAGCAGGGTTCGGAAACCGTCACGGATGGGATTCGCGTTGAGGTCAAGCCTCGCTACATGCCCGAGCACTCGCACCCCGACCACAACCAGTTCCTCTTCGCCTACCACATCATGATCCGCAACGAGGGGAGCCAGCCTGCCCAACTTCTTTCGCGGCACTGGGTGGTGATCGATGCGGACGGCGATCGGCATCTGGTCGAGGGTCCGGGCGTGGTCGGGCGCATGCCCCGCCTCGAGCCCGGCGAGGAATTTCACTACGTCAGCCATTGTCCGCTGCAGACCTGCTGGGGGACAATGGAGGGCACGTTCACCATGTCGCGCGACGACGGCGAGCGCTTCGAGGCGAGCATCCCCCGCTTCTATCTCGCCAGCACGCCGCCCGCCGTGGCCGGGTGAGACACTTCGGGGTCTGACGCGAATCTGGTGCAGGGGGACGGACGCTGTAGAATGCGCCCATGCGCAGCGGCCGAGGGGCTCGCCTCGCTGCGCTTCACGCAAGGAGAAGAATCATGCGCTTCTGCTGCATCGTGCTGATCGCGTTGCTCTCGTTGTCGTGCGCTGGGCCTGCATGCGGCGACGCACCGATCACCACGGCATCGCTCATCGACGAGATGACGGACCTCGAGCGCCTCACGCGCCTGCCCGACCCGTGGTATCGCACGGTGCAGTTCTCCTCATACGACCGCCGCGCACAGGAACCAGGCGGCGAGGGCTGGTTCAGCAACTCCGACGGCTTCGGCGGCGAGCCGATTCCGAATTTCGAGGCCGTCGTGCGCGAGCCGGATGAGAGCGGCGTTGGCGAGTATCTCATCTGTGATGTCGAGGGACCCGGCGCGATCGTCCGCACCTGGACGGCTGCGATCGCGGGCGAGATCCGCGTCTTCTTCGACGGTGAGGCGGAACCGGCGTACGCAGGGTCGGCGGATGCCTTCCTGCGTCGGCCCTACGAGTCGTTTGCGCGCGAGTCCGGTCTTGATCCAGCGCTCTTCCATGACGCGTTCTACCAGAATCAGGCGGCGTACTGCCCCATGCCGTTCGCCAGCCGGTGCCGCATCGTCTGGATTGGCAACCTGCGCGACATTCACTTCTACGAAGTACAGGTGCGGCTGTACGAACCGGGCGCGCAGGTCGTGACCTTTGCGGGAGCGGATCTCGCGGAGCTGCGCGCAGCGCTGCCGGGCATCGCCGCAGCGCTCACCGCCCCGCGACCCAGGCCCACTCTCGCATCGCGGATCTTCGGCGGCGAGCGCTTCGAGGTGCCGCCCGGCGCATCGGTCAGGACGGATATCGCCCCCGACTCGCCGGCTGCCATCGTTGATCTTCGCGTGCAGGTCCAGGCGGAAGATCTTGACCAGGCGCTGCGGCAGACCGTGATGCGGCTGTACTTCGATGGCGCAACGCAAGCCCAGGTGGAGTCGCCGATCGGGGACTTCTTCGGCGCCGCGCCGGGCGTCAATCCCTATGTCTCCGTGCCGTTCTTCGTCGACCAGGACGGCACGATGCGCTGTCACTTCGTCATGCCGTTCGCGCGCTCAGCCCGGCTCGAGTTCTCGAACCTGGGCGCTGAGCCTGTGAGCGTCGGCTACAGTTGGGAAGTGGACGGGAACTACGAGTGGGATCCGCAGCGCTCGCTGCACTTTCGCGCGCGCTGGCGCGTCGATCATGATCTGGTCGGCGATCCACGCGACGT
>CAZZPX010000277.1:0-5185 GCA_964655955.1 uncultured Phycisphaerales bacterium
TTACTCATGATGGGCGTAGCCTCACTGACGGCCGCGCAGGATGAACACGCCGGGGGGCCGCTCGACACCCGCCAGCGTGTCGCGCACCCGGTCGGCGCTGCCAAAGAAAAGCGAGCCGTATACTTCGTACACTTCGACATTGGGCGGCAGCGTGGGCAAGTCGGGCGGCGTGTCCTCGTCGTTGAGCGGGCACTCAAGCGACTGCACGCCGGACAGGTCTGCCATTCGCTTCATGAACAGCAGCGAGGCCAGGACCATCCCCACCATCACCGCCACGGTCAGGTCAGTGAGCACTGTCAGGCTGAACGTCGTGAGGAGGACAGCAACGTCACTGCGCGGTGAGCGTAGAATCCAGCGGAAGTGATCGATTTCGCTCATGTTCCAGGCGACAATGAGCAGCACCGCTGCCAGCGTCGCGAGGGGAATCAGCTTGGCCAAGGGAGCGGCAAGCAGCAGAACGAGCGCCAGCGTCACAGCATGTACGATTCCGGAAATCGGCGAGACGGCTCCTGCGCGGACGTTGGCGACGGTGCGAGCGATGGCACCGGTGGCCGGCAGACCGCAGAGGCACGCTGATGCAACATTCGCGACGCCCTGTGCGACAAGCTCGGTGTTGGAACGGTGCCGCCGTCCCGTCAGACCATCGGCAACGACGGCGCTCAGCAGGGACTCAACCGCCCCGAGAATGGCGATCGTCGTGGCCTCGGGTATCAGGTCGCGCACGAGCGCGGGATGAAACGCCGGCAGATGCGGAATCGGCAGGGATCTTGGGATTCCCCCGAAGCGCGTACCGATCGTGTCCGTGTTGAGGCCAAGTAAGGAAACGACGAGACCAGCCAGGACGACGACGAGGATCGCCCCAGGAAGTCGGGGGAAGAAGCGGCGCAACAAGATGAGAAGTGCAAGCGAGGCCAGTCCCACGCCCACTGTCGTCGGCATGTATGTGTTCCATGACTCAGCGAGGAACTGCATCTTGGGAATGAAGTCAGGGGGCATCGAAAGCGCCTCGCCCGCTGCGTCGACCGGACGCAGACCGAACAGGTCTTTGAGCTGCGTGGCTGCGATGATCACGGCAATGCCAGTCGTGAACCCCGTGGTCACCGGATACGGGATGTATTTGATGAGCCGCCCAAACCCCGAGACGCCCATGATGATCAGGATTACTCCAGCCATGGCGGTCGCCGTCGCCAACCCGGCGTACCCGTGCTCGGCGGCGATGCGATACACAATGACGATGAAGGCGCCGGTGGGCCCTCCGATCTGGTACCGGCTGCCCCCAAGCGACGAGATCAGCAGCCCGGCGACAATGGCTGTGAACACGCCGACGACTGGTGGCGTCAGCGCCGGGTCGATCGCCTCGAGTTCGGGGAGCACCGATGTGGGCAGTGAAGCGATGCCGAAGGCCATGGCCAAAGGTAGGGCGATGATGCCGACCGTGAGGCCTGCAGCTAGGTCAGCGCCGAATGCACGCAGGCCATAGCCTTCGCGCAGACAGGTGATCAACTTCGGAGCGATGATTGGCATTGGGTGCGCTCAAGAGAGACCGACTGGGAACCCCGGGGCAGGCTCCGGCGTGCGTCCCCCTCCCAGCCGCCGCCGGTGACTGGACGACGGGCGCGGCAGACCGCATCCGCTGGGTCGCCCGCTACTGCTATACTCCAGAATGCGCCGATCCCGCCGGATCCGTGCTGGCCGGGCGGCGCGCGCTACGAGACGATTGTACCGTGCCTCTGTCGTTTCAACTGCAACCGCGTCACCGCCCCACCGCCGTGAGGTGGCGCTCCCCGCGGGCCGAGTGCCCGGCTAGCGCGGCTTCGGACCCGAGCGTCGGCACGGAATGAGTTGTCCGCTATGATGTCCGTGGACTTCATGCGGAGGTGCGGCATGCAGGATGTGCGGACGCTGCTGGCGGGAAATGCAGTCTGGGCCCGATCCGTCATTGACTCGAACCCGTCGTTTCTGCCCAGCCTCACACGGCAGCAGTCACCGATGTGCCTGTGGATCGGCTGCAGCGATAGCCGGGTGCCACCCGACACGGTCGTCGGCGCACCGCCCGGGACCATCTTCGTGCATCGCAACATCGCCAACCTTGCTCCGCCAACGGACCCGAGTCTCCTTGCCGTGCTGCAGTTCGCGGTCGAGACGCTCCGCGTGCCGCACATCGTTGTCTGTGGCCATACGAATTGCGGCGGCTTGACGGCCGTGGCACAGGGCGAGACCCCAGGCGACGTCGGCCGTTGGCTGCTCCCGGCCCGCGCCCTCTACGACAGGAATCGGACTGCGCTTGAGGCAATCGGCAGCTTGCGCGAGCGCGTGAATCACTTTGCGGTGCTCAATGTCAAGGCGCAGGTCGAAGCGCTCAGCCGCATAACGCACCTCGTCAGCGCCTGGCACGCAGGGCACGAACTTGCGGTCCATGGATTCATGTACGAGTTGGCAACCGGATGCCTGCGCGACCTAGGCGTCAGTGTGAACGCTCCGCCGCCAGCGCCGCCCAATCTCGCCGCCTCCGCAAAAGATTCCTCTCGGGCAAGCAGGCCGAAGGATCTGTGGTAGGTGAGGAGATCCGAACCATCTGGGGCCAGAGGCAAACGTGGCATGCGGAAGACCGCTGCCTGAAGTGCTCCGCCTTCACTGCGGCCGGCGCAGAATCATGTGGAACACATGCCAGTGCTTGGCGTCTCCCATGGCCGTGTGGCCGTCCCGCTCGACCTCCTCGTCATATACACGCTGCAGACCCGAGATCAGCCGCTCGACATCGACTCTCGAGTGGAAGCACACGTTGCCGTACTCTTCCCTCCCCGCCCACTCGTCGCGATCACCAAAGAGCTGGAAGCCGATCAGCCCCCCTGGATTGAGCGCCGAATTGAGCCGCGCCCAGACGTTCTCGAAATCGGCAGGAGCGCAGAACGGCAGCGAGAACCCTGAATAGACAAGATCGTACTTCTCGGGAAAGTCGAACGCCTCGAAGGACACCTGCCGCAGCGTCAGCCGCCCGGCCAATCCTGCCGCTTCCGCCGCCGTACGTGTGCGCCGAATCGCTTCCTCGTGAAAGTCCGTAGCGGTAACGCGCAGTCCGTGCCTCAGCAGCGCCACCGTATCGTGCCCGCAACCGCAGCCGAAGTCGAGCGCAGCTCCGGCGTGCGGCGCGTGCTCGAGCAGGCGCAGCAGGTGATCGCGCGGGCCGCGATCGGCGGTGGCTGCGAAGAACTCAGGCCAGGTGTCATCCGTCACTGCCATCGACTCTCCCGTGCGGGGCCCGCCGGCGCCGCGATGCAGCAAAATCGCCCCGCTGGCGCGACGAGGCGATTCGAATGTAGTATTGCCTCTGGTGCCGAAGTACTATTCTTCGGCCAGGAATCCGTAACGATAGTCATGCGGCGGATCGAAGTTCTCCTTCACCGTCCGCATGCTCACCCAGCGGATGAGGTTGAGGAAACTGCCCGCCTTGTCGTTCGTGCCGCTCGCCCGCGCGCCGCCAAAGGGCTGCTGCCCCACGACGGCGCCGGTGGGCTTGTCATTGATATAGAAGTTGCCCGCGGCGAAGCGCAGGCCCTTGTGCGCCTGCCACACCGCCTTGCGCTCGGTAGCGAAGACGGCTCCCGTGAGCGCGTAGGGCGAAGTCTTGTCACAGACCTCGATCGCCTTCTCATACTCGCCGTCCTCGTACACGAAGATCGTCAGGATCGGGCCGAAGATCTCCTCTTCCATCGAGCGGTACGTGGGGTTGGTCGTCAGCACAACGGTGGGCCTGACGAAGTAGCCGGTCTTGCCGTCCGTCTCGCCGCCGACGAGGATGTCCGCATCGCTCGCCGCCTTGGCATGGTCGATGTAGTCCTTGCAGTTCTTGAACGATCCCTCGTCGATCACCGCCGCCATGAAATTCGTGAAGTCGCGCGGGTCGCCCATCTTCATGTTCCTGATCTGGCTGATGAGATCGTCCTTGATCTCTTTCCACAGCGTCCTGGGAATGTAGGCGCGAGAGGCAGCGGAGCACTTCTGCCCCTGATATTCGAACGCGCCGCGGATGAGCGCCGTCGTCAGCGCCTTCGGGTCGGCTGATGCATGCGCCAGAATGAAGTCCTTGCCGCCCGTTTCGCCGACGATGCGCGGATACGCCCTGTAGTTCTTCAGGTTGTTGGACGCCTGCTGCCAGAGCATCTGGAAGACTTCCGTGCTGCCCGTGTAGTGAATGCCATTGAAGTCCGGGCTGCCCAGCAGCGCCTTGCTCACCTTGCTCGAATGGCCGGGCAAGAAATTGATGACGCCGGCCGGCACGCCCGCCGCCTCGAAGAGGCGCATGATGTAATAGTTCGAGAAGATCGCCGTGCGCGACGGCTTCCAGATCACCGTGTTGCCCATCAGCGCCGGTGAGTGCGGCAAGTTGCCCGCGATGCTCGTGAAATTGAACGGCGTGATCGCGTAGATGAAGCCGTCCAGCGGCCGATATTCGACTTGGTTCCAGATGCCGCGCACACTGAGCGGCTGCTGGCGATACAACTCCTCCATGAATTTCGGATTGAAGCGGAAGAAGTCGATCAGTTCGCAGGCAGAGTCGATCTCCGCCTGGTGACAGGTCTTGCTCTGGCCGAGCATGGTGGCGGCGTTGGAGATCTGGCGCCAGGACCCGGCGAGCAGATCCGCCGCCTTGAGAAACACCGCCGCCCGCTCCTCTGCCGGTACGTTCTCCCACTCCTTCTTGGCCCGCATGGCGGCATCGACCGCCACTTGAGCTTCCTTCTCGCCCGCCAGATGCACCGTCGCGAGCACGTGCCCGTGGTCGTGCGGCATGGTCAGTTCGATCGTGTCGCCCGTCTTGACTTCCTTGCCGCCGATGATCAGCGGAATCTCGATCCGCTCGCCGGCCTGCTTCGCAAGTTCAGCCTTCAGGGCCCGCTTCTCGGGTGACCCCGGACCATAGCCGAGGACCGGTTCATTGACGGGAGTCGGGGTGGCGAAAAGGGCATCGGCCATGTGTGCATCTCCAGCAGGAAAGCCGTGTCGTCAGGGTCTCAGATGGGCCCGGCAGTCTACCGCGCACGCGCCTTCCCGGCCGCGCCTGGAGAGGCGCAAGCGGACAAACACCACGAGTTTCGCCGCTCGAAACGGCAACAGGCGGCTCGTGTGCGAACCGCCTGTCGCTCGATAGCGACCCCAACGGGATTTGAACCCGTGTCTTCAGGAT
>CAZZPX010000278.1:0-5125 GCA_964655955.1 uncultured Phycisphaerales bacterium
GATGGGCGCTTCTTCGCCGGTGGCGGCGATGTCGATCGACTTGTCGACCGAGCGGTCGACGGACTGGTCGATCGAGTCGGTGACCAGCGACTCGCCCTCCTTGACCATCTTCGGGGCCGACGCCCCCTTGCTGTCGAGAAAGGCGCGGATGCGCGACGGCGCCGCCAGCGTCACGTCCACCTCGGTGTTGAGGCGGAAGCGCAGCATGTCGAGAAACTCGAGGTCCAGCGGATCGCTGAGAATGACCTTCAGCTTGCCGTTCTCCTTGGAGAGCGGCAGCACCTGGTGCTTCTTGACCAGGTCTTCCGGGATGAGCTTGAGTTGTACGCCCGGGTCCTCCCGCAGGTCGGTGTAGGGCAGGCCGAACTGCTCTGCGAGCGCTTCGGTGACCTGCTCCTCCTTGGCGAAACCGGCGTCGACGATGGCCTCCCCCAGTCGTTTTCCGGCCCCCTTGGCGATCTGGGCGGCCTGTTCGACCTGCTCGGCGGTCACCGCACCCCGCTCCTGAAGGACCTCGCCGAGCTTCTTTCTCTTTCGTGCCATATTCGATCACCAATTCCTGGGGATTTTCCGCCTGTGTGCCCGTTTCGACCGGCTCGGCCGCGGCGCGGGGTCGGCCATTATGAGCCTGCCTCCGCATGGTGGCAACCGTCTGCGAAAGGCGGCTAGGCTCTGTGCCGCCCCCGCTCGGATGATACCTTCCTCGAACTCCTGAATCTTCACTGCGCCCGAGGAGCCTGCCATGCTGCGCCCGCCACTGCTGATCACGGCTGGTCCGACTTTCGAGGATATTGACCGGGTTCGCTTCCTGGGCAATCGCTCCTCCGGCGAACTGGGCCTGTGCCTGGCGGACGCCGCCGCGCGGCGCGGCTGGGAGGCAACCATCGCCCTCGGGCCGGTCGCACGGCCCGTGCAATTGCCTTCGTCCGTCCGCCTCCTGCGGTTCCGTTCCGCGGCTGATTTACAGGCGCTGCTTGCGGAAGAGTGGCCTCGCCACGCCGCGCTCATCATGGCGGCTGCAGTCGCCGACTTTCGCCCACAGCGCCTTGGCGCCGGCAAGCTCCGCCGCGGCGAGTCGCTCACGCTTCAGCTCGAACCCACTCCCGACCTGCTCGCCGAGTGCGGCCGAAGCAAGCGCCCGGACCAGTTCCTGGTGGGATTCGCGCTGGAACCGGAGGAGCGCCTGCTCGAGAGCGCCGAGGAGAAGCTCAGTCGCAAACACCTGGACGCGATCGTCGCCAATCCCCTGGGGACGATGGAAGCGGCTGAGATCGAGGCGACGCTGTTGCGGCCAGGATACGCCCCGGAGACGACGCCCCGGCAGCCGAAGGCTGCCTTCGCCCGCTGGCTGCTGGAGCGGCTGAGCGCGGCCGACCCGGTGCAGGAAGCCCGTTCGTAGCGGTCCAGGTTGTTAAGCTGGGGTGTCTGATCGGGGCGGGGGAATCGTGCCGATCAGAAGGGCCGGTTTTTTCGGGCTTCTTCGCTTGGCAATCCGCGAATCGGATGTACTATCTAGGTGCACAAGACTGGAGTCAGGATCTGTCGGCATGCACAGGCCGATAATCCTCAAAAAAAACGAATATCTGCACAGGGAGCATTCCCATGCGCCTGGAATTCCACCTGCTGCCGCTGGCAGCCGCGACCTGCTGCGCCGCCGCCACAGCGAACGCAGCCACGTTCAGCTTCGCCTCCGACACCTACGACCAGGGACCGACCTGGGAGTTGGTGGACGACATGCTGGCCGCCTACGCCGACGCCCAGGTCGATCTGCTGGTCGACGTCGATGAGGATGGCCCCGGCGAGGCGGTCGTCTTCGAGGACGCCGACTTCGACGCGCTGGTCACGCTCGACTATCAGACCAGCACGCCCCTGGGCGGCGGACTGTTCCTGCACATCTTCTCAGCCGAGGGCACGGCAAGCTGGTTCGATTCGGGCAGCGGCGCGCTGCTCCTCGAACTCAACTTCTTTGACGCCGTTTTCACCGCCCTGGGCAATTCGCTCGACGCGATCGGCTCCTCGGCGGCGCTGGCCGGCGAAGACTTCGACATGGGCGCCGTGGCGTACACGCCCGGGCAGGCGCTGATCGACCTCGGCCTGACCACGCTCGTCGCCCCGCAGGACTTCGCCTTCACCCTCACCGACATCAACGACGGCGCAGGCGCCTCGCTGACCAACGGCATGCTCGGACAGGCCGACGCCGAGGGCAGCTTCTCCGGCTCAGCCATCGTTCCTGCGCCCAGTTCGTTCGCCCTGATGGGCGCGGCCGGACTGCTCTTCCGCCGTCGCCGCGCCTGATCGACGCCCCGCCTGCTCTCGCTGGCAGACAGGAAGCACCACATGCGCCGCCTGATCCCGCACTTCGCTCTCGCGCTCGCCGCCTGCACCGGCAGCAGCAGCGCCGCGCTCTTCAGCTTCGCCGGCGGCTCGGATGCGGACGGGCTTCTCTTTGAGCATCAGGACGGCTACCTGACCGACTATAAGAACACCGCCTTCGTCGATCTCCTGATCGACCTTGATGACGACGGCCCCAGTGAGCCCTTGCGCTTCGAGACATCCTTCTTCAGCGCCAGCATCAGCCTGACGTACCAGCAGTCGCAGTCGTTGCCCGGCGGACAGTATTTGCATCTCTTCACTGCGGAGGGCTCGTTCAGCCTCTGGGAAGAGTGCGGCTGCCGCATGATGTTCTACTGCAACTTCGAAGATGCGCCGTTCGCCTCGCTCAGCGCTGACCTCGATGCGATCGGATCGACGGCGATGCTGCAGGGCGAGGACGGCGGGCAAGGGCTGGTGTATTACGCCCCCGGGCCGGTGCTCATGGACTACGGCATCACCGAGTTCTTCGCACCCTTCGACTTCAGCTTCGTGCTGACCAACAGCAACGGCGGATCGGGGGCGCCGCTCACGGGCGGCCAGCTCGGCTCGTTCGCTGCGAGCGGCAGCTACTCCGGCTCGGCGCTGATTCCGGCGCCCGCTACAGCCGCTGCGCTCGGCATCCTCGCGGGGGCGCACGACTTCAGACGCCGACGCACCTGAGGCGTCGGCGAAACGATAGATTTCTTCCCTTCTTGCACGGGCACAGGCTTAGGAGTCGTGTCCGTGTTTTTCCTTGTGCGAAGCTCTCACTTGCAAGGGCGAGCTTCCCACAAAGCGACAGACAAATCAGCTAGGCAACGAACAATTCTCGCATTGCTTCAGTTTCTACTTGACGAGCGCGAGATGCTCGACGCAAATTGAGTGCATCTCCCGGCGCGCCGCTCCTCTGCAGCAGCCCGGCGCGCTCGCGCCTCGATGCGCTCCCGTCTTCTCAGTTGTACGACCTTGCACCCGCGCTTCGCGGCGATGCAGCCGGCGCCGGTGCGCAGACATCCAATCAGAGGGAAGAATCATGAACAGGCATGCAGCAACCAGGCTCGTCATGCTCGCGGGCGCCTGCGGCGCCCTCATCCGCCCCGGCGCGAATGCGGGGGCAGAAGAACTCAACGTGCTCGAGGCGCAAGTCGGCATCAAGGACGTCCGCAAGGCCTACAAAGTGAGCGGCGACGTACTGGTCGGCCAGTTGGAGAGCGGCCAGGCCAGGAACCACGACGACCTGCCCATCGGACAGTACACCTTCCAGGGAAGCGGCGAGAAGACCGATCACGCCACGGCGGTCTCGAGCATCTGGCTCGCCAACCGGGCCGCGTCGGGCAACGACCCGGCGCTCATCGGCCTGCTCTCCCCTTCGCGCACCGGCGAGCCGCAGAATATGCCCGGTGCCAAGGTGAAGTCGGCCTGGAACAAGGGAAGTACCTGGAAGGAGGTGAGCGATAACAACCTGGTCGGGCTCGACTGGCTGCACGCCAACACCGCCGCCGAGGTCTTCAATTTCTCCAATAACTTCTACGCCCTGGACCCCGACGATGCGGGGGGCAGCGGCATCGACGCCAATCGCAACCCCACGCGAATCCTCGACTACTTCGCCTGGCAGAATCACACCTCGACGTATATTGTCGCCTCCGGAAACTACAGCACGAAACAGGCCAATCGCCCCAACGATCAGAACGTCGATCACATCCTCGCGCCCGCCGGAGACGGCTACAACGTCATCACCGTCGGCGCCACGGACGGCAGCCACCGCGTGGAGAACTACAGCCTGCGCGGCCCGACCGACGATGGCAACCGGCGGAAGCCCGACCTCGTCGCGCCCGGCTCCAAGATCCGCTTGCTCACCGGAACTGACGCGACCAAAGAGGGGACCGGTACGAGCTTCGCCCCGCCCATGGTTACGGCCGGCGTCGCCCTGATGCAGGAATACGCCGAGGACAACGGCGGCGGCGATCGGGCCAATCATCGTGCCATCAAGTCCGTCCTCCAGACCACCGCCTTCAAGGACATCAAGACGGCGCCCGGTGGCACCAACGTCAAGCTTCTCGAGTGGCAGGTCAGTCACACGCGAAACGACCTGCACGTCGAGGCCGGCGCGGGACAGATCAGCATGGGCAACGCCATGTCGCTCTACAAGGAGAAGGAGCACACCCCAACGAATCCCGGCGCGGATCTCAAGCACGTCGCCACAGGCTGGCACGTCGACGCCGTCGGTCCGGGCCAGGGCCAAACTCGCAACAACCTGCAAGGGGTCGGCAAGCTCACCACCGACGACGTCCTCATCGCCACGCTGGCCTGGGATCGGCCCATAACGCGCGACACCAAGAACACGCCCAACAATCCCAATGACGACACCTTCGCCGAACCCACGGGCAACTCAGCCAAATTCCAGGATCTCGAGCTTTACTTCGAGACTGCCGACGGCTCCGCGGAGATCGACAAGTCAAATCGCTCGCGCGATACGGTCGAGCACCTCGTTGTCAAGCCGAAAACGAACGGCGAGCATCGCCTGCGCGTGGAGAACCGCACGAACACGCGCCTCGAGGACTACGCGCTCTCCTGGCGCATCTATCCGCGCCCGCAGGCTCCTCGCCCCAGGGTGAAGCCGACCGGGACCGGCTCATCGCTTGGCGGCAGCTTCCCCACCGTTCAGCCAAACGCCTCGAATCTACTCGGCGGCAGCGGTGATCCCCACCCGCGCGATGACGTCATCATCGAGCCGGACGGCGACTGGGAGACGGCGGCAGGCAAGATCACCGTC
>CAZZPX010000279.1:0-5122 GCA_964655955.1 uncultured Phycisphaerales bacterium
AGAGTCTCACCGCGCTGTAGCAATCCTACCTCGCACCCCTCCAGAGCCCGGCGCTCGTCCGCAGCACATCCTGCGACGCGCTCCGGGCTCTTTCCTTTCTCCGCGATTTCTCACTCGATCTCGGTTGGAGCAACGATCAGCAGAGAACAGCAGTTATCTCTTCTCTGCCGTCTGACACTGGTCACACCTGTTGCCGGCTGCCGCCCTGAGCTTCGCCTGCCTGGCGCCCGTCGCAACGCTCGCCCGGCACGTCGGCTTTGCTCATCTCCGCTACGGCAGCAATGATTGCGGCGGTCAGCACCGGTGCCAGCAAGGCCCCCATGATGCCCCAGAGCCACCCCCAGAAGAGCAGTGACGCCAGCACCACGAACGTCGACAGATCCATCATGTCTCCCTGGATCATCGGATCAAGGAGATTGCCGATCAGCATCTCGATGGCAATGAGCCCCGCCAGCACCAGCCCCGCCTGCCACCAGCCGAGGTGCACCAGCGCCAGCAGCGTCGGCGGCAGGCCGGAGATGAACGCGCCGACGTTGGGCAGGTAGTTCAGCACGAAGGTCAGCATGCCCCACACGAAGGGGATCGGGACGCCCATCGCCCACAACCACAGCCAGGTCGCCGTTCCGCTCGCCAGGCCGCCGATCGTCTTGGCGAAGAAGTAGTGCCTCGTCTGTTTGCCGCAGCGCTCGATGATTCTGTGCAACAGGTCGCAGCGCCGCTGCGAGAGCGTACTCTCCGCCCATTCGGACCACTTCTCTCCTTCCAACAGCGCCAGGAAGAGCAGAAAGATCGTCATCAGCGCCGCCGCGATCATGCCCGCCGCCGAGCGTAGGCCGCCCGCGATCAGCATGGCGAGTTGTCCGCGGGCATCGGGTGTGAGCAGGTAATCGTCCGCACTTGCCGTCGCGCTTCGCTTTGTCGACTCTCTGTTGCCGCCCTCCGCGAACACTCCCCGGCCGGCCGCGCCTTCCGCGAACACGCCGGCGCCGACCGCATCATCCTCGTCGCCTGCGGCATCGCGAGGTTCGCTGGAGTTGACCCTCGGCACGGCCTGTCGCGGCACGCCCCAGCCCGTCAGCCAGTCGCGAACCTCGTGGTAATGCTCGATGTACTGCTGACGCGATGCTTGAAACTGATGCCACGCCCGCGAGCCGGAGTAGGCCGTAATCCCGCTCCCAGCCGCCAGCACCACCAGCGCTATGAGCATGCACGCCACCGCCGCCAGCCAACCGGGCATCGCTCTTGCCAGCGTCCGGCGAGTCGGCCAGAGCAGCAGTGACAGCAACAGCGCCACGACGATCGGTACGAAGAAGACTGCTGCGACCTTCAGTGCCCCCGCGACGGCGACCGCCGCGATCGCCATGACGCCGAGCTGCGCCGTCACTTGACGCCAGTTCCTGCCGCGCCGGCGTGTTCCCTTGCTCGGCCGATCTTGCTGCTGCATTCGCGCCCTCTCCGGTAGTGCCGTGTTCCTTCCTTGAAGCCCCGTCAGCCGAATGACCGGTTTCTGTCGACTTGCGTCAGGGAGCGTACGCCCCCACAACCGTGTGGCGGGGCTTGTGCACGCGCAAGCATCGCCGCATTGCCTGAGGCGACGGTGAGCTGGAAGTGAAAGGCGATTCAGATCGGGTCGGTGCGATTCCGGAGGCGGGCGGGGCAGAGTTGTCTCGCGGCGGCGTGCCATGCCCTTGCCCGCTTCAGTGTGCTGCCTCCCCTGGCCAAGTGCGTTGGACCTGCAAGAGAGGAACGAATGGCCGGCGAAGGCCCGGCGTCGTCTTGCCACAGCCCGGCCGCAGGTGGTACACTTCTGCCGTTGAGTTGCGGGTGTAACTCAATGGTAGAGTGTCAGCTTCCCAAGCTGAAAGTTGCGAGTTCGAGTCTCGTCACCCGCTTTTCCGCTTCGCAGGGGTGTGCTCGACCGTGCAGTTGCGCACCTGTTCACCCGCTCACCCCAATGGGTAGGGAGCAAGCTGCGGTGCGGCCTGAGTCGCAGTGTCACACCGCGCCGCATCGAACGCGGCACGTTGACAGGGACGGCGATTTCGACGGCGACGGCGCTGGGGATCAGGCAGATCTCGGTGCGCTGCTCTCGCGCAGCGGCGAGAGTTGCGTCTGATCTCTCTCACCAGATGAACTGCGCTGCTTCTCGTGCCGCGCTCCGTGCCTGCATCCTCCGCGCACACGGCGCGCCGGGTTCGCCCCCAGCCGCTATCCTGCGGCTCGCGCGGGTTGCCGCGGGCGCATTGCCCCGGGCGAGTGGCCCGGATCGCGCATTGCCCGCGGGCCAATGGCCCGGGGCTAAAACGTAGAATGAGTGTGAGGAGGAGGAACGTTAATGCAGAGAACTGTGTCGCCAAATGTCGCTCTCGCCGCCGTGGAGGGGCTGCAGGCGATGGTCGGCAACTCGCCGCTGCTCGAGATGCACTATCGCTGTGACGGCCAGCCGCGGCGAATCTACGCCAAGTACGACTGCATGAACATGACCGGCTCCGTCAAGGATCGCATGGCGGCGCACATCGTGCGCACGGCATACGAGAGCGGCGAACTCAAGCCGGGCGACGCCATCGTCGAGGCGTCGAGCGGCAACACGGGCATCTCCTTTGCCGCCGTGGGGCGGGCGCTGGGGCATTTCGTCCGCATCTACATGCCCGACTGGCTCAGCCAGGAGCGCGTGCGGCTGATGCACAACTTCGGCGCGGAGGTGATTCCCGTCTCCAAGGCGCAGGGCGGGTTTCTCGGCTCGATCGAGATGGCGGAGCAGTACGCGCGGGAGAACGAGAACGTCTTCCTGCCGCGGCAATTCGACAATCCCGCCAACGTCGAGGCGCACGAACTGACGACCGGACCGGAGATCGAGCGGCAACTGGCGCTGCTGGGGCGCGAGGCGGACGCCTTCGTGGCGGGCGTGGGCACGGGCGGCACGGTGATGGGGGTGGGGCGATACCTGCGGCGCAACGGCCGGCGCGTGGGGGCGCATGCGCTGGAGCCGGCGAATTCGCCGACGCTTTCGACCGGGCACAAGGTCGGGCAACATCGCATCCAGGGAATTTCCGATGAGTTCATTCCCTCGATCCTCAAGCTTGACGAGCTGGATCGCATCGTCGATGTGTGGGACGGCGATGCGATTCTCATGGCGCAGTGCCTGTGTCATACGCTGGGCCTGGCGGTGGGCATTTCGTCGGGCGCAAACATCGTGGGCGCGATGCAGTTGGTGGAGGAGATGGGCGCGGATGCGGCGGTGGTGACGATCCTGCCCGATTCAAACAAGAAGTACCTGTCGACGGCGTTGTGCAGCGCCGAGCCGCCGCGCGATGGGTACCTGACGCCGCGCATCAAGCTGGAGCGCTTCACCGCGGTGCGCTGAAGCGGCGCTGAAGGCGGGCGCGTGAGCGCACAGAAACGGCGACAAAGCCGAGTCGTCCCGTCGTCACCGTCCTGGGGTCACGGGTCCGATTCGGCTTCGCGCGCCGCGGTGTGTGGAGGGTGCGTGCGCCGCGCCGGTCAAGCGGCTGCACGCAAGGGGTGTGTCAGGCGCGGACCGCCTGGGGGTTGACGATGGACTCGGCGATCGTGTTCAGCTTCTGATCCGCCGCCTTCTCCTCGTCGAGCGTCTTTTGGAAGATGGAGGCGATGTCCTGCCGGCCGAGCCGCTGTGCAAATGCGCGCAGCGTGCCATAGCCGGCCATCTCGTAGTGTTCGACGCGCTGGGCGGCGGCGATGAGCGCGGCGTCGCGCACCTCCGGGCTCCCCTTGGCGTCGATCATTTCCTCGCCTTCGGAGATGAGGCCCTTCATGGCGTCGCAGGTCTCACGGCTGGGCTTGCGCTCGAGCATCTGGAAGGCGCGTTCGAGCCGCGTCACGTGCTGCTTGGTCTCCTCCAGATGGTGGCGAAAGGCGGAGGCGAGTTTCGCATCGGAGGCGGCGTCCGCCATCTTGGGAAGCGCGTCGCAGAGCCGTTTCTCCGCGTCATACAGGTCCTCGACCTGCTCCACGAGCAAGTCCTCGAGGTTGTCGAATTTCTGGTTGTTGAAGAGCTGCATGGATTGCTCCTTTCGGTTTAGTGTGATGCGAACATCATGGGCCACAGCGATGAGCAGCGAGTGAGCGTGATGTGAAGTTGGGCTCATCAGGGAGAACGGGCGTTCGTCGAGGCGCCGCACCATCCCGCGCAGCGCCCGTGCGAGATGAGCGCATTCTCATGTAGGGCTCAGCCGCCGTTCACCGCAGCACGCAAAGATATGCCTGACCGGAGCCGGATCAGGTCCGGCCTTACGACCATGAAAGGAAGATTCAATCATGCCTGAATCAGCAGCCAATACACAGGACAAGACTTCGCTGGAGGACGTCAAGCGCGACATGGCGACGCTGAAGCGTGATCTGGCGGCTCTGCGCAACGACTCAACCGACTACATGACGGGGGCGGTGCACAGCGGCGCGCAGGCGGCGCGGCAGAAGGCGGAGTCGATGCTCGACTCGACGCGCGAGATGGCGAGCAACGTCGCCGACCACGCCCGCGGCGGACAGGAGAGATTCTGCGAGTACGTGCGGCAGAATCCGACGGCGTCCGTACTGATCGCGGTGGGCGTGGGCGCGATTCTCGGCAAGCTGCTCATTCGAAAGCCGTAGTCGTGTTCCGCAGAGTCTCGTCATTGATCGACGCCGGCATGGACGCCGTCGGCGCCCGGCTCCAGCTTCTGCTCAAGCAGGGAGAGCGACTGGCCGTGGCGCTGGCGGGGTTGGTGCTGGCGGCGCTGCTCGCGGCGCTGGTGCTGCTGGGCGCGTTGGCGGCGCTCACGCTCGCCCTGGCGCCGCAACTCGGCGCCGCGGCGGCGCTGGGCATCACGACGCTCATCGCGGCGGTAATCGCAGCGCTTGTGGCCGGCGTAAGCTACGCCAAGCTGCGCGGGCCGGCTGCGCAGGCAAGTGCGGAGCGCGCTGAGAGCGAACACGCTGAGAGCGAAGAAGCGCTGCAAGCGGAGCTCGCCATCGCCGATGCGCGCCTGCGCCGCGCACTGCACGGCGAACAGCCGGATGCGCGGGGCGCGCACGGGCCTGCGGCAGGGCACGCTGCGCCGGGTTCGACGAGCGCCGGCGGAAGGAACTCGCTGGAGAGCCTGGGGAA
>CAZZPX010000280.1:0-5118 GCA_964655955.1 uncultured Phycisphaerales bacterium
GGCGCCGGGGCCGCCTTGCAGTTCGATCGTCGTGCCCATCTGCTCGAAGATCGGCCTGGCGCGATCGAAGGCGTCGCGCTCACCGCCGACCATGATGGAGAGTGTGCCGTTGCGGGCGCCGACATCGCCGCCGGAGACGGGTGCATCGAGGCAGGCGATGCCGCGTTGCGCCGCTTCGTGCGCCAGGCGCGCCGCCAGCGCCGGCGAACTGGTGGTCATGTCAATGAGGAGTCGCAGCGGCGAGTCGCCTCTGTGTCCACGCAGTACGCCGTCTTCGCCGAGATACACCTCTTCGACATCACGCGGGTATCCGACGATGGAGACGACCACCTCGCACGTCGCCGGGAGATCGGCCGGCGTCTCGGCCCATTGTGCTCCGCGCTCGAGCAGGTCGTCCGCCTTGCTGCGCGTGCGGGTCGTGACGGTGAGGGGATGGCCCGCCTCCAGGAGGCGACCCGCCATGCTGCGTCCCATGACGCCCGTGCCGATCCAGCCGATGTGCTCCTTCGCCGACATGTTGACTCCTCGTTCTCAAGCTTGAAGGGCGGCCAGCATTGCCCGTGGGCGCTGACGCGCGTGGTTTACAGTGGACTGTCCTGCGGCGTCGGGTCTTCGTGCGCCGTGATGTGCGCTGCAATGCTGCCCCACAGAGCCTTGAGGATCGCCCGCTCATCGATCCCAGCCGCCGCGGCGAACCCCTGCAGGCCGCGCCAGCAGAGCGTACGGCGCGGCGGGCGTCGGACGCCGATCGGTTCGATGACCAGCGACGCCAGCATCGGTACGGCGGGACTGTGCTGCGAGCGCGTGCGCAGCGCCAGCCGTTCGCCTGGCCGCAGACGCCGCACACCCACCGTATCGACAACGGCGAGGCGGCCGTCGGCGAGGGCGATGATGTTGCTGGGTTTCTGGTCGCGATTGAACAGTCCCGCCCGCAGCACTTGCCCGGCCAGCCGGCCCGCTTCGCGCGCCAGCCGCCCCGTCAGCACCCCGCGCTCGTACAGGTGGATCAAATCTTCGCCGTCCAGACGCTCGAAGGCCGCGACGACGACCACTTGGCCGTCCTCGCGTCCGCTCCACAGCGCCAGGCCGGTGGCCGTGGGGATGCCCGCCCGCGCCAGCAACTCGGTCCCGCGCCACTGGCGATGCAATTGTGATTCCCGGGCCGCAATCTTGAGCGCTTCGCTGAGCCCGCCCCCGCGTCGCACCTTCAGAACGACTCCCAAGGCATCGCCGCCGACCCGCACCTCCCCCGCGAGAACCGTCGCCGCCTGCGTGTGCTTGACGACAGCCAGCGTCTCGCCGGCCTCGCGCAGGGCGGCGAGCAGCGCCGCACCATCCACGCCGGCGCGGCTCCGCTGCAGCTTCAGGTGCGCGGGAAGCTTGCTGCCCATGGGTGCGCAGCTTACGTTGTTTCCCGGCCGACGCCAGGCGTCGCTACGGCGCGTGCCGCGGCGTCGCCGCCGGTGCCTCGCCTTCGCCAGCCATGGATACGCCGCTTCCCCTCTCCGTCGCCATCGTCTGCTGCAACAGCGAAGGCACTATCGAGCGCACGCTCACGAGCGTCGCCGATCTCGCTGCGGAGATCGTCTGCCTCGACTCCGGGTCAACGGACGCGACGCTCGACATCTGCCGCCGCTTCTCCGTGCGCTGCGAGCACCAGGACTGGCTGGGTCACATCCGCCAGAAGCAGTTGGCGCTGGAGCGCTGCACTCAGCCGTGGATCCTCTCCCTCGACAGTGACGAATCCCTCGAGCCGGACCTGCGCGACTCGATCACCGCAGCGCTGCAGCAGGACGATCCGCAGGTGGCCGGTTACCGCATCAACCGCAAGGTCTATTACCGCGGCAGGTTCCTCGATCACGCCTGGCAGCCGGAGTACCGCCTGCGCCTGGTCCGCGAGGGGGCGGCGAAGTGGGGCGGCGTCGATCCCCACGATCAGCTCGTGCTCAGCGATCCGCAGGCGCGCGTCGTTACGCTGTCCGGCGTGGTGCGGCACGATTCCTTCCGCGACATGGCGGATTACCTGCGCAAGCAGATCGCCCTCTCCCGTGCCGGCGCCCGGGCATACCGCACACTGGGCAAACGCACCAGCCTGCTGCAACTGGCGACCTCCCCGTGCGCCGCCTGGTGCAAACAGATGCTCGTCAAGAGCGCCTGGCGCGACGGCTGGCGCGGGTGGGTGGCGGCGTCAGCGACGGCCGCCGCGGCGCTGATGAAACATCTGATCCTGCTCGACGAAGTGCGAGCCGGCGACGAGGAAGCTCAGCCGTGAACGAGGACGCGTCCGCCCACGAGACCCAGCGGCACCTCTCACCGCCGCAGCGCTGCCGGGCGGTCGACCCGTTGGGTGATCGTGTGCACCTGACGCTGACGTGCCTCGCGGCTTTGGCAGTTGCGGCGGACACCGGGCCGGCCGAGATTGCGTTCCTTGCCCTCCTCGTGTGCTTCCTTGCGCGCCTGCCGCGCATTGCGAGGTGCCTCCGGCCGTTCTTCCGCAAGCCCCTCGTCTGGCTGGTGCTCGCGTGGTCGACGTATGCCGCGCTCAGCCTCGCCTGGTCGCCCGATGCTCGGCAGGGGACGGACGAGTTGCTGCGCGTCCGCTTCATGCTTCTGCCGCTGTTGATTTATCCGGTGCTGCATCAGTCGGGCCGGCTGTACGTCAGCGTGCTGCTCGGCGTGGCGCTGCTGCACCTGGCGCAGGCGGCGCAGCTCGCAGGAGTGCTCCCCGAGTGGCTCGCGGAAGATTACTACATCCCCACACGCAACGGCGGGATGATGCACCCGGTCACCTCCGCCAATATCATCGCCTGCGCCGCAGCCCTGCACCTCGGGGCGCTGCTGGTCGCGCTCGACCGGCCTCGTTCGCCGCGCCTGGCGGCCGCCAGTGCTGCCGGGCTGCTCGCGGCGCTTGTGGGTCTGCTCCTGACGGGCAGCCGCGGGCCGTGGCTGGCGGCGCTGCTGGTCCTGCCGTTGCAGGGCGTGGTGACGCTGGTTCGTCTGCCGGCCGCGCGGCGGGCGGGGTTGGTCCTGCTCGGGCCGCTCCTGCTGGGCGGCGCGCTCGCGTCGATTCCGCTCGCACCGCTGGCGGCGACGCGCCTCGAGCAGGCCCGCGCTGACGTGACGCAGGCGCTGCGAGACGGCGACTACACGAGCGACACGGGCGCACGTATCTTCATGGCGAAGGTCGCCTGGCGCATGTTCCTCGACAGGCCGCTTCTCGGGCATGGCGGAGGCTCGTACCGGGCAGTGGGCGCGGAAGCGGCCCAGAGGCTGCATGCAGAGGAAGAGATCCAGGGAGCGGGCGGCCTCATCCACGGACACGCGCACAACCTCTTTCTGCACGAGGCGGCAACGCGCGGAGTCGTCGGGCTGGGGCTGGTCCTCGCCATGTTCGTCGGTGCATATGCGACGGCCTGGCGCAGCGTCGAGGCGAAGACCGTTCCCTGGCGCGAGGGACTTCCCTGGGCGATAGCTGCGATGGCGGCTTGCGCGCTCTTCGACCACCCGCTCATTACGCACAATTGCGCGTACGCGACGATGCTTCTCTTCGGCCTGGCGCTGGCCCCGCCGGATCCTCGCGTACGTCAGTCGCCCGCCGGCGCGACGAGCAGCAGGTAGCGCTCAGGACCCGCGATGACAAGTGCTGTTCGAAAGCCCGCCTTCTCAAGCAGGCGCAGCATCGGCGTCGGCCGGAAGCTGATGGCAACCTCCAGCAGTTCCGTCGCGCCGAGTGTGCGAGCTTCGGCCAGTACGGTCTTGAAGGGCGTTGCGCCCGTGTCGAGCAGCGCGTCTGCGTCGATCCTGCGCCGCTGCGGCCGTGCCGCCGCCCAGTCCGGCTCGGCAGCGAGCACTTGAGGCTGCTCTGCTGCCGCGTCGTCGCACATCGCGGCCGCCTGACCCGCGGCAACGCGCAGCGTCGCCAGCAACTGCCCCGGATCAAGCCCGCCCATCTGGGCCGCCTGCTCGATCGTCGCGACGCGCGCGACGGTGCGTCGCAGGATGGGGTGCTTCAGTCGCTTGAACGCAGGCGCCTGGGCCACGAGCAGGTCCTCGAGCTGCGGGTGCTGCTCGAGCAGGCGGGCGATCGTGGTTCGCAGAGTCAGCGGCGTGGTGGTGGAGGGCTGGCGCATACGTCGGCTTTCGGAGTTCAGTTGTCGTACTGGAGCAGTCGCCGCTCGCCGCTCAGGCTGCGGATATGCGTCGCGTCCTGCGTCACTTCGAGCGTGCCGAGGTACTTGCCCGCATCGTCACGCAAGGCGAAGTAGCGAATGTGGATGAACCGGCCGCGCATCTCGATCCAGAATTCGGCGATGTCCTGCGCGCCGGCGCGAAAGTCGCTGAGGATCTGCTCGACCGCATGCAGACTCGACGGCGGGTGGCAGTGCTGCACTTTGCGACCGATGACTGCCTTGGGCCTGGCGAAGATGCGCTGCGGACCCTCGCTGAAGAAGCGCACCGTGTCGTGCTCATCGACGAGGGTGATGTCGACGGGCAGTGTGCGGAACATCGCCAGGAGTTGCGCCTGCGACAGGACGCCGCTGGGGAAGTAGACATTGCCCCGGCTCGGGCCGTCGAGGTCCCTGGGCGGCTGCGACGACCAGATCGGCAACGACATGCCGTTGCGGTTCTCCGCAGATGCTGTCGCGCCGCCTGGGGACTGCACATCCGCATCCGGGTCGTAGTCGTCGGCAGGGTCGATGATGCACCAGCCGAACTGCGGCTCCTGGCGGTGGATCTCAGCCCACTCATCGGCAGAGAGGGTGCGCAAGGGTGTGGGAAGGAGAATCATCTCTTCCTTGCGGATCATCTCCAGAATCGCGTCAAAGGCGCTCCCGGCGACGGTCTGGGCCACGATGCGCCACTCCGCCGCCGTCGTGCCTTCCGCTGCCAGAGCGTACTCGAGTCCGCGCAGCAGTTCGCGCACCTCGTCGTCCTTGCCCCACATGACCTGTGACGGTCCATTGATGCCGTGGCGCTCAAGGTAGGGAAAGAGCAGGTTCTCCTTGCGGTCGGCGCGCCCCTCCTCGATGGCCCGGATCTCGGCGCGGATCGCGATCAGGGCGTCGCAGAAGCGGTCGAGCTCGGCCTTCGACCCGCTCTCGGTCGGCTCGATCATCA
>CAZZPX010000281.1:0-5113 GCA_964655955.1 uncultured Phycisphaerales bacterium
CTACCTCAGCAGATCAGAGCGTGGCGTCAGCCGTTTCCTGGCCAGCTCGCTGATCCGGACACTGGCGGACCGACTCTCCGTTATGCAGAAGGCTATTGAGGTAGTCCGACGCTTTACGTCTTGATCACCCTTGCTCCAGCGCTCGGTCGCGGTCTTCTTCGCGATCGCCGTCCGCTATTCTGGCGTTAGCTTCTCAGACCTTGCCCTCCCTCCTTCTTACCGCCCTTGCGCTGTGCCTTAGAGGCCGGATCATCGACGGGGTCGCTTGAATCCTGCTGAGTCACAGCCGCCTCACCGACTCCGCCAAGATAGGGCGAGCTGTAAGACGCACCGCTGCGCCGACGGCCTCGCGAGCGTCGGCGCCACACCACCGCCGACTGACGGCGTATCCATGGATACGCGATGACCTGTGTCTTGTGTTATTGGGTGTGGTGGTGTAAGATGAGGTGAGTACGAGTGATACGTCCCGGATCGGTTTGCCGCACTTCGATCTGAATCACACCCGTGAGGTCGAGGGTTCGAGTCCCCCATCGCCCATTGCAGCGCGACGCCGGCTGTGCCGGTGACGCGCTGCTCAGTGCGGGGCGCCTCCTTACCTGACAAACCGGCGGAAGCGGACGCCGATGTCCGCACAGCTGCGGAATCTCCGCGTCGAAGGCGGATTCCGATTGACCCGCCCATAACCGGGAGTAGGCTTGCAGTGACGGGCTGACGACCCGGATGTGTCGTCGTCGGCCTGCTCGTCGAGTCGCGTTCTCGTGGCCGGGCTGGACGAGCGAGAGGCGGCGCTGTGAGGCGTTTCGGACTCCGAGCCGATCTATCTGTTTTCTGATGACTCGGGAAGAAACATTGTGGGGCCGGAGTTGTCCGCGAGCCCAGCGCCAGATGCGCCCTGTTGCGCGCAGCAAGAATCGTTGAATCGGAAGCGCTCGGGGCTCGAAATCGAGCCGAACTTCGCCGCGCGTAACGGCGATCGCGCGCTCCCGCGTAAGACAGGAGGCATCGAAATGCGAACAAGACGAGTTGTCCAGGCGGCGCTGCCCATCGCCTGCCTGGCAGGCTACGCGATGGCCCTGCCCGTCGACCCGTACTACGTCGACGGGCCGCAGGATCCGCTCTTCCTCGTGCAGGACTTCTGGCACGAGTTGGGCAACGGCTTCCCGCCGGATGAACTGATCGACTCCATCTCGACCTTCACCGATCAGACATCCTGCTTTGACGGCAGCGACGACCCGGCCATTCCCAATGTGCTCGTCGTCATGACCAATCTCACGCCGATCTACTGGTGGGACGTTCACTACGTCGCCGATCCCGAGACGTTGATCACCAACTTCGACGGCTGGATCGGCAACGCTGGTCTCGGTGACGCCGAGGAGGCGTTCCGCATCGACTACGTCGGGATCAACATCCCGCTGGTGTTCGAGAGCATGACGCCGGACAACATCTTCGAGCCCGGCGAGACCTGGCAGTTCATCCTGCAGGACTACTTCCATCCCCTCGGCGGCCCGCCGCACGACTTCTCGAGCTTCGGCATCGCGGGTCTGAGCGCCGGCTGGCCCCCCTCGACCGGCAGCATCATCGCGCGCGAGGTGCCGATGCCCGGCTCCCTGCTGCTACTGGGAGTCGCGGGGTTGGCGGCGCGCAGACGAGGCTGAATCGAGGTTCTTTCCTCCTCAAGCTGTGTTGACGGCCCCACCGGCCGCGGATGACCTCCGCGGCCGGTTCTCGTGATGCGCGGGGCTCGGTCGACCCGCCGCCGCTCCCGCCGCAGGGCGTGCCATCGGGAGCGACAGCGGACGATTTTGGTGAATTCGATGCTGGAGCGCGGCCAGGGGCTTGACGATAGTGTACCTTGCGGTACACTACTAGCAGTCGAGGACGCTTCCGCATGATTTCACAAACCTCCGAGTATGCCTTGCGAGCCGTGGTGCACCTGGCCCGTCAACCGGACGGGGCCGCCACCGCCAAGGCGATTTCCGCGGCGACGCAGGTGCCGGTCGGCTACCTGCAGAAGGTGCTGCGGATGCTGGCGCGGGCCAAGATACTCGAAGCGCAGCGTGGGACGGGCGGCGGCTTCGCGCTGGCGCAGGCGCCCGCGGCGGTCAGCGTGCTCGATGTACTCAACGCCACAGACAACGAGATTGCCCGCATCGAGCGCTGCCCGCTGGGGATCAAGGGCCATACGCGCCTGTGCGCCCTGCACCGCATGCTGGATCGAGAATTGGCCAACGCCGAACGGGCCTTTGCGAGCACCTCGATTGCCGACCTGCTCACGGACAGCGGCGAGGCCGGTCCGCTCTGTGATGTCTCCGGTTCGACCGGGCTGACGGTCAGCGGCAACGGCGGCTCGCAGGGCAAGCAGAAGCAGGACTGACGTCAGAGGTGGAGAGAGCCGCACCGCCGTGGCGGCGGCGACACCAGCTCGGAGCGAAAATGGATATGTTCAGTCACAACGTCACAAGCAATCGCCAGATCGACAGCAAGGAGGTCGAACGATGACGCACGCCGTCGCCTCGAGCGCCGTCGCCAGATCAACCTCTCATGACCGCGCCCGGACTCGGATCCAGGCGCCGCCGGCCGTGCGCCGGGATCCGTACAAATGGTCGAGCCGTGTGATGGGCGTGCTCTTCGTGGCCACGGCCCCCGCCATTCTCGGGGCCGTCGCGCTGCTGGAACCGCCGCTGCCTCAGGATCCCTGGGAGGGCGCTGCCGCGGCACTGGGCGTCGAGTCGTATCACCTCGAACTCGGCTCCTCGGTGTACCAGTCCGCCTGCGCCACCTGTCACGGCCGAGAGGGACAAGGCGTGCCTCGCCTCGGCAAGCCGCTGCGCAACAGCGAGTACGTGCAGACGCACAGCAATGGGGAGTTGCACGAGCTGATCGTGGCCGGCCGCATGCCGACTGACCCCGCAAACACGACCGGCTCGCCCATGCCGGCCCGGGGCGGCAATCCGCTGCTGGGCGACCAGACGCTCATGAGCGTGGTGTACTACCTGCGGACGATGCAGGATCCAAGCCAGCCGACGGCGTCGCTCGAAAAGTGGATCGTCGAGAAACCGAGCGAGTCGCCGACGGCCGCGGAGTTCGACCTCGCGTCGCTGCCCGGACACGACATCTACGTCGCTTCGTGTTCCTCGTGCCACGGCACGGCGGGGGAGGGGCTGGAGGGCCTGGGCAAGCCGCTCGCGGACAGCGAGTTCGTCCAGTCGCAGAGCGACGAGGCGCTGCTCAAGTTCATCAAGACAGGCCGCCCCATCTGGGACGCGGCGAACACGACCGGCATCGACATGCCCCCCAAGGGCGGCAACCCGGCGTTGGGCGACGAGGACCTCCGCACGATCATCGGCTACATCCGCGGCCTGCAGGAAGCGGGTGCGCATGCCGCAGCAGCATCGAGTGATGCGGAGTCAGACGGGGCGTCCGCGCAGGCCGCCGCCGAGTTCGCGTCGCTGCCCGGACACGACATCTATGTTGCCTCCTGCTCGTCGTGCCACGGCCCGGCCGGAGAGGGCATCGAGGGGCTGGGCAAGCCGCTCGCCGGCAGCGACTTCGTCGTCGCGCAAAGCGACAAGGATCTGAAGAACTTCATCAAGACGGGCCGGCCCATCTGGGATCCGGCGAACACGACGGGGCTCGACATGCCCGCCAAGGGCGGCAACCCCGCCCTCAGCGATGACGACCTCACCCGGATCATCAGCTTCGTCCGGGCTCTGAACGCCGATCACGCGCAGTAGCGGTCGGCCGCGCTCTCGCACGCAACCTGCACTCCGAACGAGGAAAGAAAGGAACCATGAAAACAGCAAGGACAATCCACCAGGCGCTCGCGGGGACGGCGTTGGCAGCAGCGATCGGTCTGGCCTGCTCACCCGCCGCGGCGCAGTCGATGAAGGACGTCGAGAAAGTGGCGAAGGAGCGCGGCCTGACGACCGCGGATCTGCTCGCCGCCGCCAAGACCTATCTGCCCAGCGGCGAGAAGGATGAGTACATCATCTTCTCCTCGGGCGGTCACAGCGGACAGGTGTTCGTGATCGGCGTGCCGTCGATGCGCCTGCTTCGCAGCATCGCCGTCTTCACCCCCGAGCCATGGCAGGGATGGGGCTACGGCGTGGGCAACGAGATCCTCGCGCAGGGCAACGTCAGCGGCAAGGCGAACCTCTGGGGCGACACGCATCACCCGGCCCTTTCGGAGACCAACGGGGACTACGACGGCGAGTGGCTCTTCATCAACGACAAGATCAACGCCCGCGTGGCAGTGATCGATCTGCGCGACTTCGAGACGAAGCAGATTCTCAAGAACCCGCTGACGGTCAGCGACCACGGCGGTACGTTCGTCACGCCCAACACCGAGTACGTCATCGAGGGGGCGCAGTACAGCGTTCCCTGGGGCTCAGAGTACGCGCCCATCAGCGAGTACAAGGAGAAGTACAAGGGCTCGGTGACCATGTGGAAGTTCGACCGAAAGAAAGGACGCATCGACGAGAGCAAGTCCTTCGCGATCGAACTGCCGCCCTACTGGCAGGACCTCGCGGATGCGGGCAAGCTCGCCAGCGACGGGTACATGTTCCTCAACTCAATCAACAGCGAGATGGCGACGGGCGGCATCCAGGACAAGAAGCCGCCGTTCGAGGCAGGCGTGAGCATGAACGCCACCGACTACTTGCACATCATGGACTGGAAGAAGGCGGAAAAGGTCTTCCAGGCAGGCAAGGCGCGGGAGATCAACGGCTTTCCTGTGCTCACGCTCGACACGGTGATCGAAGAGGGTCTGCTGTACCTCACGCCCGAGCCGCGCAGCCCGCACGGCGTGGACGTCGCGCCCAGGGGCGACTTCATCGTCGTCTCCGGCAAGCTCGATCCGCACACGACCGTCTACTCCTTCGAGAAGATCCAGAAGGCGATCGCCGACAAGAACTTCTCGGCCGAGGACGAGTTCGGCGTGCCGATCCTTGATTTCGACGCCGTGATGGAGGCACAGGTTGAGGTGGGCCTGGGCCCGCTGCACACGCAGTTCGGCCCGGACGGCTACGCCTACACGTCGCTGTTCCTGGACTCGGCGGTGGCGCGGTGGACGCTGGGCGGCGACTACGGCAAGGGCACGCCCGAGCCGGACTGG
>CAZZPX010000282.1:0-5113 GCA_964655955.1 uncultured Phycisphaerales bacterium
CATGGAGAGGCGTGGATTCGTGCCTCGCGATGTGCGACGCCGGGAGATTCCCTACGCATGCGGCTACACTGTTCCTTCCTCGCACGCCACCCACCCGAGGTGTAGGGAATGGTCGCACACAGACAGAGACAGGTTCGCATGCTCAGCTACGTGGTGCGCAGCGCCACGGGGTTGCTGCTGCTTTTGGCGGCGGTGGCGCTCTTTGCGTACATGCGGGAGACTCGGCGCGGGGCGGCGGGGAATCCCGATCCGCAGCTTGCCCGGGTGGTTGAGGCGGTCCTTGCCCGCCCGGTCGCCGTGCCCATGCGTTATCGGGGCTACGGCACGACGCGGGCGATGCTCGCCGCGAACATCGCCGCGGAGGTCTCCGCGAACATCGTCGCCAAACCGGACGAGATCGAGGCAGGCAACTATGTCGAGGCCGGCGACCTGCTGGTCCGACTGGACGACAGCGACTTCATCCAGGCGCAGAACCGGGCCCTGGCCAACATCGAGGCCCTGGCGGCGGAACTGCGGGCGCTCGAGGTCGATCAGGAGCGTTTGCGCGAGCAGTATCGCCTCGCCCAGGAGGCGACCGCGCTCGCCCGCAGTGAACTGGAGCAGCTTCGCCGGGCACGCCAGGCCGGCGCCAGCAGCGACATCGAAATCGATCGCACGCAGCGTGAGCTGACGCGAATCGAGCGCGAGGAACAGTCGCTGCAGCAGCAGCTCGAGCTGATCCCGACGCGGCGTTCGCGCCTCGAAGCGCAACAGGCGGCTGAGCAGTCTCAAATCGCGCTGGCCGAGCGCAACATCGACCGCACAATGGTCACGGCGCCGTTCGCGGGATACCTGCAGGAGGTGCACGTGAACGTGGGCGAACACGTGTCGCCTGGAACACGGATCGTGCGCCTGGTCGATTTGAGCCGCATCGAGATTCCGCTCAGCGTGCCGGTGTCGGCTGCGGGCGTGGTGCAATTGGGCGACGCGGCGGTGATCGAGGTGGACGCGCCCGGCGCAGAGGCCTGGCGCGGCGAGGTGATTCGCATTGCGCCGGAGGCGAACCAGGAGACGCGCTCGATCCTGATGTACGTGGAGGTGCAGCAGCCGCCTCGCCTCGAGGAAGGCGCCCATTTGCGTCCCGGCCGCTTCGTCATGGGCGAGATTCGCGCGGAACGGAACGAGCGTGCGATCGTGGTGCCGCGCCGGGCCGTGATCGCCGACCGCGTGCTGATCGTGGATGAGGAGGGCCGTGCCCGCAGCGTCGCCATTGAGATCTCGCGCCATGCCGAAGGAACGTATCCGGAGGTCGATCCACGGGAGAGCGAATGGGCCGTGGTGCATGCAGGCCTGGAGCCCGGCGAGACGATCATCATCTCGAACCTGGATGAACTGGAGCCGGGGATGAGCGTGGAGCCGCGGCTGCCCGTCCCGGAAGTCGCGCGTGACGGGGTGGCGCCATGAGCCTCGCCTCATTCGGCGTACGCAAGCCCGTGGCGGCGAACCTGCTCATGTTCGTCATCATCGGCGCGGGCTTGATCTTCGGTTGGGGGCTGCGCCGGGAGTTCTTTCCCGAGGTTCGACCGCAGCAGATCCTCATCATGGCGCCCTATCCGGGCGCGCCGCCGCAGGAGATCGAGGAGACGCTGGCCCGCAAGATCGAGGATCGCGTCTTCAACCTGCCGGATGTGGATGAGATCAGTTCCGTGGTGACGGAGGGGATGGCCACGGTGCGCCTGGAGTACCCGGAAGGCGTCGACATCGACGAAGCGCTCAACGAGGTCAAACGCGAGATTGACGCACTGGAGGACCTGCCCGACGACGCAGACCGCATTCTGGTGAGCAAACTCGAGCCGCGCCTGCCCGCGATCAGCTTGTCCCTGGTCACCGATGCGGATGAGGCGACGCTCAAGGACATGATCCGGCAGATGCGCGACGACCTGGAACTGCTGCCAGGCATGGGCGACGTGGAGGTGACCGGCACGCGCACGCGCGAGATCTCCGTCGAGGTCTCCCCCGAGATGATGCTCAAACACGGGCTGAGCCTGCCCATGATCAGCGAGCGCATCGGCGAGGCCATGGCGGAGATACCGGCGGGTCCCGTGCGCGGCACGACGAGCCACATCTCCGTGCGCACGATCGGCGCCGAAGAGCGCGCCGACGAGGTGCGCGACGTCATCATAAAGGCGAGCCCGAGCGGACAGGTGCTGCGCCTGCGCGACATCGCTGACGTGAGCGAGGGATTCGTGGATGTCGATTACGCGACGCGCCTCAACGGGAAGCCCTGCGTGTCTCTGACTGCGTACACCGTGCGTGAAGAAGATGCGATCGAGATCTCCGACATGATCAAGGCGTACGCTGCGGGGCGGATGCGCCAGCCGCCGCCCTTCCGGGCATTCGACCCGCAGGCTTCTCCCGCGAAGAACGAGAGCGGCGAGGTGCAGGCATACCGGGCGGGCCTGGGGCGAACCGCCATCAGCGAAGGCGACATCATCCTGCACACGGACCTGGCCCGGTTCATACGCCAGCGACTGAACCTGCTGACGCGCAACGCCATCTGGGGCGGCATGCTGGTCTTTCTCACGCTCTTTATCATGTTGAACTGGCGCGTGGCGCTGTGGGTGGGATTAGGGCTGGTTGTGTCGCTGATGGGCACGCTCGCAGCCATGCACTTTCTCGGCATCACGCTCAATCTCCTGACGATGTTCGGCCTGATCATCGTGCTGGGCCTGCTGGTGGACGACGCGATCGTCGTCGCTGAGAACATCGTCACCAAACACGAGGAGGGTGAGCCGGCGCTGGTTGCCTCGATCGACGGCACAAAGCAGGTCACCTGGCCGGTGATCACGACCGTGCTCACCACAATATTCGCCTTTCTGCCGCTCATGCTCATTCAGGGGCGGATCGGCGACATGCTGGCGGCACTCCCGGTCGTCGTGTCGATCGCGCTGCTCGTCTCCCTCGTCGAATCGCTCTTCATCCTGCCGACCCACATGGCGCATACGCTGACCGGCGTGGACCGCCGCGGCTCCCGGAGCGCGCAGAGTCGCATCTTCGCCGCCTTGCAGACGATTCAGGAGAAGTTCCTGCGCCGGCTCATCGAATCGACGTACCGCTCGCTGCTCGGCTGGACGCTGCGGTATCGCTACCTGGCGGTGGCGATCGCGGTCGCGGCGCTCATCGCCTCATTGGCCCTGCCCGCGGGAGGGCGGCTGCAGTTCACCTTCAGCCCCAGTGCCGACAGCGAGACCATCGTAATCGATGTGACGTTGCCCGTCGGCTCCCCGAAGAGCGCCACCGACGCGATCGTGCAGCAGATCGAAGAGGCCAGCCTCGAGCAACCCGAGGTCGTCACCGCCTTCAGCTTGATCGGCATCAACGCCGATCCGAACGGCGACTCCGTCACCACGCAGGCACACCTCGGCCAGCTTTACCTGGAACTGCTTCCAGCCGAGGATCGCGACCGTACCAGCGATGATGTGATGTCTTCGATTCGCCAGGAGCTGGGTGTGATTCCCGGCGTGAAGAGCCTGCGACTCAGCGCGATCCACGGCGGGCCCGGCGGCATGCCCATCACCTTCACCGTCGCCAGCAGCGATCCTCGCCAGATTCAGCCCGTTATCGAGCGGATCCGCGAACAGTTGCAGCAGTACGAGGGTGTCTTCGACATCGCAGATGACTCCGACCGCGGCCAGCGCGAGCTGCGCATCAAGCTGCGCGACGGGGCGCGGGAGTTGGGGCTGACCACCTCCAACGTGGCGATGCAGATCCGGGCGGCGGTCTTCGGCCTCGAAGCTCACACCTTCGCCGCCGACCAGGAGGACGTCGATGTGCGGGTGATGGCGGATGAGGGGACGCGGCGCAGCCTGGCGGCGCTGGAGAATATGCATATCTTTACCCCCGCAGGCCGACCGGTCCCGCTGACCGAGGCCGCGACCGTGGAAGACACGCTGACCTACGCGACGATTCGCCGCCTGGACCGCAGACGAGCCGTCAGCATTTCCGCCGATGTCGATCCCGTCCTGATCAACCCTGAAACCGTCCTCGCCGACCTCGCCCCGCACATCAACGAGTTGCGCCGCCAGTATCCGGGTGTCCGCATCATTCCGCGCGGCAGGCAGGAGGAGATCATGGATTCGCTGTCGACGCTGCCGATCGGAGCGCTCACAGCGGCGGGACTGATCTACGTGACGCTGGCCTGGCTCTTCTCCAGCTACCTGCAGCCGCTCGTCGTCATGCTGGCGATCCCCTTCGCAGCAATCGGCATGATCTGGGGCCACCTGTTGATGGGGTATGATCTTACGATCCTCTCTCTCATCGGCTTCGTGGCGCTGGCGGGGATTGTGGTCAACGACTCGCTCATCTTCATGGAGTTCTACAACATGAAACGGCGAGCCGGCGTCGACGCATCCGTCGCCGCCTTCGCCACCGGACAGGCGCGACTGCGCGCCATCCTCCTCACGACCATCACGACTGTGCTCGGGCTCTCGCCCCTTCTGCTCGAACAGTCCTTCCAGGCGCGCTTCCTCATTCCCATGGCGATCACCATCAGCTTCGGCCTGATCGCGGCGACGGCGCTGACGCTGCTCCTCCTGCCGGCTTTGCTCGTGATTCTCTACGACGTACGGCGGCTGGGGCGCATCGCGTGGACGGGCCACCTCGATGTGACCGTGAAACCGTACGGGCTCAGCCCGGCGAGCCTCCAGGACACGCGCCGCGAGCCGGGCGGCGGCGAGGTGTAAGCCGTACCGGTTATGCGGCCTGTGCGGTCGGAGGCGGCTGGGGTCGCGGTGCGAGCGGGTATGCGGGTGGCGAATTCTGGCTTGGGCGGCCGCACTGGACGATTGTACTCAGCGATGCTGCCTGATCCGACCCAGACTGGCGCGAACCCGGGCGACCCGGCCGACGCTGCTGCTCGCAGCGAGCGCGGCGATTCAACAGTGAACGAAGCCGCGGGCTCCCGCCGGCGCTTCGGGCGCGTGCGCATCGAGAATCTCTCCTGCTCGCTGGGCACGGTGATCGATCTCTCCGCCGGCGGCATGCGAGTCATCACCAGCCGCATCTCCGCCAAGAAAGCCGGCGAAACCATCCCTGTGGAGCTGAGCAGCACGCGTCACAGCGTCCGCATCCTGGC
>CAZZPX010000283.1:0-5095 GCA_964655955.1 uncultured Phycisphaerales bacterium
GGTGCGGCAGTTCGAGATCGTTGTCGATGGTCTTGGGGACGTGGACGACCTGGATGCGACCCGCCGCCTTGTCGGCGAGCTTCATCGCCGAGAAGGCCGTGTCGTCGCCACCGATGGTGATCAGGCGCGAGACGTTGAGGCGCAGGAGCGAGGTGACGGCGGTTTCGAGGTGCCTGGGATCCTTGGTGGGATTGGCGCGGGAGATGCCGAGGTACGATCCGCCGCGGAAGTGGATGCGGCTGACCTTTTCCGTCGTGAGCACCTCGGTGTGCTCGATGTTGCCCTGCATGAGCCACTCGAAGCCGTCGCGCACGCCGAGCACCTCAACGCCGGCGATGTTGCCGCGGATCGTGGCGGCGCCGATGACGCTGTTGATGCCGGGCGCGGGTCCCCCGCCGACGAGAATGGCGAGTCGTTTCTGCTGGCTCAAGGCTCGATTCCTCCTCTACCGTTGTCGGCAGGATGGTCTGCGTGATTGAGGGCCGCCACTGCGGGGCAGCGAGCATACCCTGTTTCCCCCCCCGTTCGTGCAGGCGCCCCGGCGCATCGGCGGGTCCCGCTCATTCTTCACAATTGCCCGGATAATTGTCGAGCAGCAGGAGCAGGTCGGCCTGGTCGGTGACGCCGTCGGCGTTCAGATCGCCCGCCTCCGTCACTCCGTAGGCCTCAACGAGCAGGTGCAGATCCTCGCCGTCGACGCGCCCGTCGCCGGTAAGGTCGCCGACGCAGCGGCAGGGCGCGACAAAGGCTCGGTGAATCTCCTGCCACAGGTCCCCGTGGTCCCCGGCGAAGCCGAGTGCCCAGATGCCGACGCCGCCCAGCCCCGCCTCACGCGCCAAGGCGAGCTTGAGGCGGAAGCTGCGCGCGTCTTCGTACCACACCTGGTGCCATCCCTCGCTGTCACGCCAGGCAATCCACGGCGTCTGCGAGTGCAGATCCCAGCGCGGAGGCCGGCTCTCGAGCAGACGCTGCGCCGCACTGAAAGTGATGAACTCGACCCACCGCGTCGCCGCCGCCCCGGGTGCATCGCCCGCGACCAGCCAGTGGTTGCCGTAGTGCGGCAGGGCCAGGATCAGCTTACCGGGATCCTGGGCGGCGACGGCAGCGTACTGGCCCCGAATCGTCTGCGTGACATTGATTGCGCCGCCAGCCAGGGGGGCGGAGGCGCCGGCCCGCTCGCTCCACTTGCCGTTGTAGTCGTAGGCCATGATGACCAGGCGATCACACGCGCCGGCGAGCGCGGCGAGGTCCCACTGTCCGCCCCAATTGACGGCAGGTACGGCGATGCTGAGGCGCACGCCCGGCGTCTGCTCGGCGAGGTAGCCGCGCAGTTCCGCCGCGAAGCCGGGCATGTGCCCTGTCCAGTCGGTGCTGGAGTCGCCCTCGAAGTCGATGACGATGCCCGCCGCGCCCGCGACGACTGCGGCGGTAGCGATCCCGTGGAAGAAGCGCCCGCGGGTTTGGCGATCGATCAGAAAGCGATGCAGATCGCCGGCTCCAAAGAGCTGGGCGGTGATGTGAATGCGCACGCCCGCAGCGTGGGCGCGGTTGATCGCGTCGAGCCACGGCCAGCGATGAGCGTTCTTGATCGTTCCGTCGGGATGGAACTCGATGGCGAAGCAGGCAATGTCGGTAAGCAGATCGTGGCGAATGTTCGACTGCTGCACCCAGTGCGGCAGAAAACCGAGCACCTCGGCGCAGGGACCCTCATCGGTGCCGCGCTGGCGAAGCGGCAGCACCGCCGGGTCGCGCTCGGCGGTCACCGGTGGGGCCAGGCTGAGCAGGCCGGCCGGCGGAACGGCGCTGCGCCCTCTTCCCACGTGCAACTGCACCAGCGCCCACATCAACGCCAGCAGGGCGATGAGACAGCCCAGGAGCAGCAGGCGAGTCCGTCTGCGATGACCTCGAGGCATGGCGATCCGGCGGGAGGAGGGTGATGAGGCGCGTGGTCGGAATCATACCGGCGGACCGAGCCTTCGCCGCACGCTTCGGCGAAGGCCGCGGATCGTGCGCTCCGGCAGGCGCCGCCGAGTCGTCTGAGTCGGGAGATCGGCCGGATTTGCCACGATTTGTCCGCGCCCCCGCTGTCGCCGCTGTCGCGATTCCGGCCCTCTTGGTACCTTGCGGGATCGGCCATTCCGGCGCGTCTACCGGCCCCATTGTCCAAGCGGAGTCACCTTCATGGATCAGCCACGCCAGCCCGATCAGCCGCGTGTCCCGCAGAGCAAGCCGCTCGACGAGGACTTCAACCTCGACACCTACCAGATCGCTCCCACCTTCGACGAGTTGCCTCCCCTGCCGGAGGACGCGACGCCCGAGGAGAAGGACCACTTCTGGTACCAGCACATCTACCGAGGCGAACGGGTGCCCCAGCTCACGCTGCGCGCCGTGCTCATGGGCGCGGTGCTGGGGATGGCGATGTCCATCTCGAACCTGTACACGACGATCAAGCTGGGCTGGGCGTTCGGCGTCGCCATCACGGCCTGCATCCTCTCCTACGTCATCTGGAACTTCATGCGTGCCGTCTCCGGCCACCGCCTCTCCAAGATGACCATCCTGGAGAACAACTGCATGCAGTCCACCGCTTCGGCGGCGGGCTACTCCACGGGCGGCACGATCGGCACGGCCTTCGGGGCGCTGCTGCTCATCAACGGCTATCACTACAAGTGGTACTGGCTCGTTCCCTTCGTCTTCCTCACCGCGGCGCTCGGCGTCTTTATCGCCGTCCCCATGAAGCGGAAGATGATCAACCACGAGCAGCTCAAGTTCCCCTCGGGCATCGCCGCCGCCACGACCCTGCGCTCGCTCTATTCGCAGGGCAAGGAAGCGACGCAGAAGGCTCGCTCCCTGATCGTGGCTGTCTTCCTAGGCATGGGTCTGGCCCTCGCACGCACCTACCCGACGGTCCTCGAAGCGCTGCACAGCGTCGACAGGATTCGCGAGGAGACGGTGCACCGGCTCTCCCAGTGGCCCTACCGCATCCCCGAACTGCTCCCCTGGCCTAGCGCCTGGCTGAGCGACAAATTCCAGAACATCAACGTTCGCACCTGGGGCTTCGAGCCGAGCCTGCTCCTCGTCGCCGCGGGAATGATCGTCGGCCTGCGCGTGTCGCTGTCCATGCTGGTCGGCTCCGTGCTGCTCTTCTTCGTCTTCACGCCGATGATCTACAACTACGACCTCGAGCAACTCGCGGCACATCCCGAGTACGTCGAGGCGATCGTGACGTCGCCGGATGAGTACGGCATCAACGACCAGTATGTCACTTCCGTCAAGGCGCTCGGCAAGGAGATGCGCGCGGGCCTGGACGTCACGACGATGACGTACGTCGACGAGGCGACCTGGCGGCAGAACCTGCTCTCGCTCGGAGTCAACCCGGAAGAGATCGAACCCCCCAAGAGTGAGACCGAGCCCGAAGGAGAAGCCGCAGCCGTGGCCGAAACTGCGGTGGTCGACGAAGCGGTTGAGACGGAGGCGCGTGTCGAGCCGAAGTGGACGTACCACGGAGGCCCGGGAGCCCAGTTCGGCTTCTATCCCGTCAACTGGGCGCTGTGGGGCGGCACGTCGCTGATGGTCTTCTCCAGCCTCACCGCCGTCGCCATGGGCTGGAAGACGCTCGTGCGGGCCTTCCGCGGTGGAGGCGGGCCGGCTGCCGGTGCGACCGAGGCGGATCTGGCCGAGATGAAGCGGCTCGAAATGCCCAACGCCTGGTTAGTCGCGGGCATGATCCCCATCTCGCTCGGCCTGATGTTCCTCATGATGCTGGCCTTTGAAATGTCCTGGTGGCTGGGGCTGGTCTCGGTGGCGATGGCCTACCCCATCGCCCTGGTCTGCTGCCGGGCCACGGGCGAGACGGACACCACCCCCATCGGCGCCATGGGCAAGGTCACGCAGCTTGTCTATGCGGTCCTCGCCCCGGGACGGATCGTGCCCAACCTGATGGCGGCCGGCACCACCGCAGCGGCCGGCGGCTCGTCCGCCGACCTGCTCACCGACCTCAAGTCCGGTTACCTGCTCGGGGCGAACCCGCGCAAGCAGTTCCTGGCGCAATTCTTCGGCATCTTCTTCGGAACGCTCGTGATCGTTCCCGCCTGGTACCTGATGGTGCCTGACGTCGAGACGTTCCGCGGCTTCAACCCGCCCGCGGCATTCATGTGGGAGGCCGTCGCCAAGGCGCTCACCCAGGGCCTGCACTCGATTCCCGAGACCGCTCAGATCGCGATCCTGGTGGGCGGCGTCGTCGGCATCGCCCTGCCGCTGATCCAGTCCGTTCTGCCCCTCAAGGCTCGTCACTACGTGCCGTCGGCGATGGGGTTGGGTCTGGCGTGGGTCGTACCCTGGTACAACGCCCTCGGCTTCGCCATCGGCGCTGTCATCGCCTGGGGCTGGTCCATGGCCCACAAGAAGTCTGCGGACAAGTTCACGATTCCGGTCGCGTCCGGCCTCGTCGCCGGCGAAGCCCTCATGGCCGCCATGGTCGCCATCGCCGCCACGTTGATCGGCCTGATCTGGGCAACCAGCGGTTGACGCTGGTCAACAACGACGGATCCTTGCGAGCCCGCCGCAGTCGCGGCGGGCTTTCGTTCGCGCGCCGCGCCACGAGACGCCGGTCCCCGCGGCGCATTGATACGGAGCTGCGCTGCCTCGAACGTACGTGTTCACCGCAGGAAGCTCGGCTGCACTTACTTCAAGGCGGGCATGACGCGCCAGCCGATGTCGCGGCGCCAGTGGGCGCCTTCGAAGTGGATCTTCTCACAGGCGCTGTTGGCGAGTCCTTGCGCCTCGGCGAGGGAGTCGGCGAGTGCCGTCACGCCGAGCACGCGACCACCGTTGGTCACAAAGTCGCTGCCGGCGCGCCCCACGCCCGCAAAGTACACCGTGACGTCGCCGAGCGATTCGGCCTCTTCGATGCCGCGGATCGGCTTACCCTTCTCGTACGCCCCGGGATACCCGCCCGACGCCATGACCACGCAGCAGGCCATGCGCGAAGCGCTCCCCAGGTCGCACTGATCGAGCGTCCCGTTCGCCGTGCACCAGAGCACCTCGACAAGATCGCAGTCCAGTCGCGGCATGAGCACCTGGCATTCCGGGTCGCCGA
>CAZZPX010000284.1:0-5040 GCA_964655955.1 uncultured Phycisphaerales bacterium
GCGTTGCCGTTCTGCGCGTCCTGCGACTTGTCGCTCGCCTTGTCGTTCCACCAGTCGCTGATGGCACTGTACGCCGCCGCCGCGCCGGCCTTGATTGACGCTGCCGTGTCCAGCAGATTGCCGATGAGTTCGCCCTTGGTCAGCGGCTCGGCCTTGCCCAGCGACTTGCCGACGCGCGAATCGGACTTGAACGCGTGGTCGTTGCTCAGCGTTGCATCGACCCGCAAACCGACCGTCGACTGGTCCGCCAGCGTGTGCGAGGTCCCGGTGACGTCATCGGCGCCGACCGTGAACTCGATGAGCCCGTCGTAGGTGTCCGACACGGTCGCAGTCAGCGCGCTGCTGGCGAGCCGGACCTTGTCCGTCGCCACGGTCCCGTCGTCGTTGTACGCGGTCACCGCGTAGTAGACGCCGTCGGTGATCGGCTCGCCTGTGGCGTCGTCGATCAGCGTCGTGCCGAACGCGCCGTGGTAGGTGATCGCGTCGCCTGCCGACAGGCCGTGGTCCTCGGTGAAGGTGATGATGCTGTTCACGCCGTCGAGGTTCTCCACGGTCAGGACCTGGCTTGTGGCGTTAATGGTGAACGTGGGCGCGACGCCAAGGTCGACAGCGCCACCACCGGAGGTCTCGGCCAGCCCCATTGACGTCGCATCATCGCCGACGATCGCGTAGTAGGTCTGACTATCCGTGAGGCCCGGGACCATCTTGTTGGCAGCGGCGGTGTAGGTGAGCGCCGTGCCGTCGGCAATGCCGTGCTCGAAGGTCCATTCGATCAGGTCATCGACGCTGTTGATCTGTCCGAGCGCGATCTGCGTCTCATCGTCCGCGGTAAGCACCGGCTGCGCGAGCAGATCGATCGCCGCGCCCGCCTCCGCGTCCGCGGCGCTGGCCGCAAGTTGGATCGCGTCGCTGGTGTTCACCGGGATGATCACGTAGTAGGTGGTGTGGGCCGTGAGCCCGTCGACCGCGCCGGCCCCGTCGCCGGGGTCGTAGTAGAGCCGGTCGCCCGTCTTGAACCCGTGCCCCTTCCCGAGCACGAGCGTGTCGCTCTCGTAGTCGACGGCGGTGAACGGGTTGAACGTCGTCGACGCGTCGGCGTTGGCGGTCACGCCGGCGGTGACCGAGCCGTTGACGATCGCCTGGATGTCCGCCTTCGCCTGCGCGTACGTGAAGGTCACGCCCGCCTGCCCGTCGCTGTACGCGGCGCCGGTCGCCTCGGTGTGATTCGTGTCCGTGCCGATGGATTCGATGCTGACCACGCCGTCCGCTTCGATCGTCGCGCCACCAGCCACGGTCACATGCGCCGTCGGCTGCGTGTAGCCGTACGCCACCGAGACAAACTTCGCGTCCGGATCGGCCGGGAACGCGGTCGCATTGGGGATCGGCGACTTGCCGATGTTTTGCGATACCCGCGCGTTCGAGCCCAGCTCCGTCGTCGCCGTCCCCGTCACGCTCACGTCGCCGCCCGACGTGATCGACACGCCGTCGGTCAGGTCCACCTCGGCCGTCGCGATCGCTTGGGCGACCGACAGCGCGAATCCGTAGCTGGTCAGATCCGCCTGGTATCCCCAGAAGACGGCGTTCGAGACGGCGTCGGCGGTTGCGTCGGCGCCAATCGCCACCGAGTCCGACCCGTCGATTGACACCGGTCCCGTTCCATCTCCGATCGTCACCTTCGCCGTCGAGGCGCGCAGGATCACCGACGCCGGCAGCGAGAACACGTCCGACGCCAGCCCGAGCAGCGCATTGAACCCCGCCCCACCCAGCGTCCCGGCGGTTCCAAACCCGCCCAGCGCCTGGCTGATGATCGACGTGATGTTCCGGTCGCCCGACGTCGCGTCGATCGTCACGTCCGCGCCGTAGATCGTCACGCCTGACGCCACCTCCACCGTCGCCAGCCGGCGCTTGTTGCCACTGATCGCCTCGACGATCTCCGGGAGTTCATCGGTCTGGAACGGCGAATCATCGACGATGTTCTCGGCCAGCAGCGCGACGTCGCCGTCGGCGATCAATTGGGACCCCGCGTCCAGCGCGACCTGCGTTGCCGCGAGCTTGATCTCACCCGCCCGCCCCGAGACGGTGTCGGTCACGACCGTGGTCGCGGCCTCGACCCGGACTTTGCTCGGCTGCGAGTTGCCGTAGATCGACCCGTGACGCAGATCGACCACCAGGTCCGCCGCCCCCATGTCGATCCGGTTGGGAACGGCCGTCGACGCGTCGCCCGGCGGCTTGAGCCCGATCGACACCTTCGCGCCTGAGTTGTCCCCCGATGCCTTGATCGTGAACGTCTGCGTCGGCAGGTCATACGTGCTGAGAATCTCAGCCCCGCCTTCGAGCCGGCCGTCGAGCACGATCAGCTTGCCCGCGCCTGAGTTCGCGGCGGGCGCGCCGACGACTAGGTCGCTGAGCCCGTCGCCGTTGAGATCCGCTCCGCTCACCGCCGATCCAACGGCGTCGCCTGACGTGCTCCCGTCGACGCGGAACCCGTTGCTGCCGTCGAGCGCATCGACCGAGAGCGTCGTCGGCGTCGCTTCGCCGGACCGGTTGTCCGAGTTGCCGTAGAACACGAACACGCTGCCCGATCCGGTCGAGCCCGTGTCCATCGGCGCCGAGACCGCGATCTCCGATACCGTGTCGCCGTTGAGGTCACCGACCAGCGCGACTGTCATGCCCGTTGTGTCGGCCAGCGACGACGCGTCGATCGCCATCCCCATCGTGCCGTCGATGGCGCCGGCGTCGTAGCTCGCGGAATGGTTGTCCTGCGTCCCGAAGATCGCGTAGGCCAACGCCGCGCCCGGCGCCGCCATCAGCAGATCATCGGTCGCGTCGCTGTCCACATCACCCGCGGTCAGCGACGAACCGAGCCCGTCGCCTGCGGTCGAACCGTTGACGACAAATCCATTGACGCCGGTCAGGGTCGACAGGTCGACCGTCGCGGCCAGATCGGTGATGCGCCCGACATACACGTAGACCTTCCCCGCGCCGCTGTCAGCGGCAGCGGCACCCATGGCCACGTCGGCCAGGCCGTCGTCGTCGAGGTCCCCGCCCGCAAGCGCCGATCCCAGCCCATGGCCCGCCGACTCACCGTGCATCGTCAGCCCGTTGGAGCCATCGAGCGCTGACACGTCGATCGTCGCGGCAAACCCCGCTTCGCCGCCGAGCACGATGTACGTGCTTCCCGCATCCGCTCCGTTGGCGTCGCTTGCGGGAGCGCCGACGGCGATATCGGCAATCTGGTCGCCGTTGAAGTCGCCGAGGCCCGCCACCGCCGTGCCTAGCCCGTCGTCGGCCGATGCGCCGAGCACCCGAAAGCCGTCCGTGCCGTCGAGCGATTCGAGATCGATCGTCGCGCCGAATACACTGTCGCGGCCGAACACCACTGCCGCGTATCCGCCGACGGCGCCGGCGGTCATACCCGGGGCGCCGACGATGAGGTCGTCGATCCCGTCGCCGTTAACATCGCCAGCCGCCGCCAGCGACGTGCCCGCCAGCGAGCCGGACGAGCCGACCAGTGCCACGCCGTCCGTTCCATCCAGCGCCGTCAGGTCCAGGCCGTCCGCCAGGCCCGTCGCCGAACCGAACAGCAGGTACGCCGTGTCCGCGCCCGCCGCGCCGATGACGACGTCTTCGTACCCGTCGGCATTGAGGTCGCCCACACGCGTCACGCTGGCGCCCAGCCACGATGACGCCACACCGCCGACCACGTAGGCCTCGTCCTCCGCCGACACCACGTCGCCGTAGGGATAGCTGTGCGTGGTGACGATCTGGCCCAGGTCATCCTGGGTCACCCGCACATTCGCGCTGTCGCCGACGCTCACCGTCTGCGTCACCGATACCTGGGACACGTAGGCGAACGAGTCGATGCCGGCGTGGTGGTGAATGATCGACGTGCCCGCCACCCGGAACACGGGAGCATAACCACCAAGTTCGTGCGTCAGATGAGGCCCGCCGTATTCCTGCGCCAGAACGTCGCCGTTGCCCGATCCACCAGTGATCACTCCCGTCAGGTCCGCCCCCGCGGCGATCGTGAACCGGTCCGCGCCGGTGTCCGACCCGGTCAGGTGGTCGACCGCGTCGAACGCCACGCCGTTGATCTCGCCCAGGTCCAGCCCAGTCAGATGCCACAGAGACCCCGCTGCGGCGCCCATCAGCGTGTCCGTCCCGTGCCCGCCGATCAGCGACGTCCGCGGGCCAGGCCTCGCGATCCCGTCCACGTCGATCACGTCGTCGCCGCCGCCGCCGTCGATCACCAGGCCCGTCCGCCTCAGATCGAGCGATCCGATCACCAGTGTGTCTGCATCGTCCCCGCCAGCCACCTCGACCGTCGAGCGGCGCAGCTTTCCACCCTCCCATTCGATCCCGTCATCGCCGCCGTCGCCGGTCACGATCAGATCCGTACGCCCTAGCGCGAGCGATCCGATCGCCAGCGAATCCGCGTCCGCCCCTCCCGACATCTCGATCGTCGAACGGCGCAGCGTGCTATCGCCAAGCTCGATCCGGTCATCGCCTGCGTCGCCGTCGACCGCCAGTTCCGTTCGCTTCAGCACAAGTGATCCGATCACCAGCGCATCCGCGCCCTCAGCTCCCGAGATCTCGATCAGCGAACGGCGCAGGATCCCGTCGCCAAGCTCGATCCGGTCATCGCCGGCCTCGCCCAGCAGCGTCAGCTCCGCCAGGTTCAGGTCTGACCCGGTCACCGCAATCACGTCGTCGCCGTCGCCAGCCTCGATCGTCAGCTCCAGCCGCTTCATGTGCGTCGTCGCGATCGTCACCGTATCGTCGCCGTCGCCCGTATCGACCACGACTGCGGCCTTGCGGGTGAACATCGTCAAGTCCGGCCCGGCGTTCGCGGAAACTCGCAGCCGCTTCGTGTCATCGTCCGGGTGCGACAGGGTCAACTCGTCGCCGTCGGCCGACACCAGAATGCGGATTGCATCGAGTTGCTTCGCTCTTCTTGTCAGCTCAATGTGCTCGACGCCATCGTGGGCGATCGTGAGCCACGGCACGTCGCAGGTCACTTCATATTGCACGGGCGCGCCG
>CAZZPX010000285.1:0-4597 GCA_964655955.1 uncultured Phycisphaerales bacterium
TCCAGGTATACGCCGATCGTCTCGCCCAGAAGGGGGACGTTGGAGGGGCAATGCTCGTAGCTCAGCCGGTTCATCTCGGGATCCTCAGTAATGGGGGGGTTTCTCCCCGGTTTGGGGCAATTTCAGGGGAGCCAATTATCGTGTATCCGCGTCAGTTCCGCACCCCCTGCGACAGTCATTTCGCCCGCTTCCGTCAGGATTTGCAGACCTCCGGTCTCGCTGAGGCCACGCAACTCGCCCGCGACCCGCTCCCCGGAGGGCAGGCTGAGTTCAACCCGGCAGCCGACGCCGCGCAGCCGGGCCGCCACCGCCGGACGGGCGGCATCGTCGAGGCCGAGCCGCAGGTGCTGCTCGACCGCACCGCCCACTGCTTCGCCCAGTGTGAAGAGCAGACTGGGATCCTCCGGGTCGCCAGGGTCGCTGCTCAGCTCAGCCAGGCAGGTCGCCGGGGCCGCAAACCCGGCTCCGGCTGCGCCTTCGGCGTCGGCAGCCGGCATCTCCGGAGCGTAAATCATGTTGACGCCCACGCCCGCCAGCAGGAACTGCCGTCTCTTCACTCGGACCACTTCGCAGAGGATGCCGGCGAGTTTGCGGCCGCGCGCGTGGATGTCGTTGGGCCACTTGAGCTGCAACAGACCGGACGGGAGGGCCGCGGCTGACTCGAGCGCCTCGCACAACGCCAGCCCGATGGGAAGCGCTGCCGCCTCCAGGTGTTGCGGCGTCTGGACCTCGCGGACGAAGGTGAAGTACAGCCCGCCGCGGGGGCTGCGCCAGGACCGTCCAAGCCTGCCCCGGCCGGCCGTTTGTTCCCGCGCGGCGACCAGCAGCCCCTCGCCCTCGCCCTCGTCGATGCCGCTCAGCAGCAGTTCCCGGGCGCGCTCCTGGGTCGAATCGACGATGTCAAATCGAACGATCAGCATGCTTCGCTCCCTTGCGGGTCCGGCAGGGTTTGCGACGCGTGTGTGAAAGAAATCCCGCCGGAAGGAGAAAAACTCCGACAGCCGCCCGCCGCAATTGCATCTTCGTTGGCGTTGGCCGGTTGGAGGAGCGGACATGATCATGTCCGCAAGCCGTGTGCGGCGTCAACCGGCGCCTTCGCGGCGAAAGCGACGACGCTCTCTCTCACTCGTCCGGCGGGTTGCGCCCCACATCGCAATCCGCCGGATGCCGCTTTTGCGACTGCCCGCGACTCCGCAGCGCCACGACTCCCGGATGAGCCGTGCACGCCTTACGTGTCACCCGCCTCTCCAGGCGGCACGAATGGCGGCGGCGCGTCAGCGGACGACCTGACCCGCGCGCACCAGTTGCTTTTGCCTGAAAGAGAGGCCGATCAGGATCAGGATGACGATGATGATCAGGATGGCGATGATGATCAGCCAGCGCTTGAGCGCGTCGCAGCACTCCTCGTCTTCGCCGTCGCGGCCGCCGTCATCCGCGCCGTCGCCATCCTTCGGATCGTCGTCGAAGTTGATGGGAACGACGTACTGGCTCAGCGTCGTCTCGCGCACGTACTGCCCGCCGCGGGCGCTGGCGCCGGTGGCGTGGTAGAAGAACGTGTAGGCGCCGGTCTGGTTGGTGTGGCGGAACTCGTCGGCGTACTCGCCGTCGTTGGCGGCGCCGTCGTTGTGGGCGCCGTCGTCGTGGAGTTGCAGCGTGTACTGCGTTGAACCATTCGGCGCGGTGACCGTTACGTCAATCGTCGAGTTCAGGACCGGCACCTCTTCTTCGGTCACAAAGGCAGTGACCAGAATCGGATCGCCGGGGTGAAGCGGCTGCGGCGACAGCAGACCGAGCAGTCGCAGGTTGCTGTTGACCGAGACCGCCAGCGCGTAGGTAACGGGCTCACGCGATTCACGGGTCTTGCGATCCTCGCCTTCGCCGACGAGCACCTTGCCGCCGTGCGAGACGTGGATCTTCCACGTTCCGCGGTAGAGATCCGGGTCGCTGGTGGGGAGCAAGAGACGGACGATGCGGGCGTTGGGCGGCTCGTGAATCGCCTGGCCGAAGCCGTTGGGAGGCGAGCCGGCCGGATACATCGTCCCATCCGGCGCTTCGATCTGCCAGGGCAGCACGCCGTCCTTGAAGAGGAGGACGAAGGTGACCGCCTTGTCAGCGGGGATGAGTTCGACTTGCGAGGTCTGCACCTGCCCGGGGGCGATGGTGAGCAGCGGATCGAGCAGAGGCGTGCCGCCTGTGATCGTGGTCGCCGCCTGGAGGAAGAACTTCTCGACGTCGAAGATGCCCAGGCTCGTGACGTTGTCGGTGGCCTGGGCGATCCCGCCGGTGTCGCCGGAGATGGTGGCGAGCTTGACCTGGTCGGTGTTGGCGGTGGTGCCGAGCGCCAGGGAGTGGACGGCGATGCCGTTGGGCACGGTGATGGTGTCGAGCGTGACCTGCGTGCCGTCCGCAAGCGTGGCGGGCATGTTCTCCTTGCCGTCGCTGACCACCAGGGCGGCGCGCACCTGTCGCGAGGCGTCGCCCAGGTGTGAAAACGCTTCGAGCAGTCCCGCTGTGATCGAGGTGCTCCCCTGCGGCGCAAGATTGTTCGTGTCGTTGACATCCGCGATGAAGTCAGCGCGCGAAGCAGCGGTGATCGGCGTCAGGGCGCGGATCGTGCTGGCGTTCTCGTTGAACTGCACCAGCGCCGCGCGATCGCTCACATCGGTCCGCAGCAGTTCGAAGAGCAGGCGCGATGACTGCCGCACCGCCTGCACCTTCGTTCCCACCTGCATCGGCTCGTTCATGCTCCCCGAGCGATCGATGACCAGCGCCACGTCCAGCGTCTTGCCGGCGATCACGTCGCCGTCCAGCGCGATGCTGCGCGGCGTCGCGTTCGGATCGTTGATGCCCGAGATCTCGAGCGTCCCGTTGTACGGTCCGCCGGCCGGCCCCTGCGCGTCGAACGTGCAGCGCAGGATCAGCTCGTTGAACGGGCCGCTCAAGGGGCTGGCGGGGATGGTGATGACCGTCGGGCCGCGGCCGCCCGGGCCGGGCGTGTTCGGCGTCTGCGAGAAGCTGTAGCGCGAATCCCCGGTGACTTCGACGGTGAAGGTCAGCGGCGCGTCCCCCTGGTTGACGATGCGCACGCCCTTGCCGTAGCGATACCCCTCCTCGACCTGCCCGTAGGTCAGGCTGGTGAGCGTCGGATCGAGGGCGAATTCGGGAGCGGGGATGTGGCCGTCCCCGCTGAGCGAGATCGTCTCCGTGCCGTTCGCCGGATCGTTGGAGGTGAGGACGATCGAGTCGCTGAAGGGCGCGTCGGCGGTGGGGGCGAAGCTGACCGTAAAGGAGAGCGGCGGATCGGCCGGCGCGAGCGTGAGCGGGGCGGTGAGCGGCGGCGCTACCGTGAACTGCGGCAGCGAGGGGCCCGTGACAGCCGTAACATCCAGCGGCAGGTCGCCCGTGTTGTCGATGCTGAACGTGCGCGTGCCGGTGTTGCCCACGTTCACCGTGCCGAAGCTCAGCGACGTCGACGAGACGCTGATCTCCGGCACGGGAGTTGTGGCTTCGCCGACGCAGTGGATCGCGTCATCGCCGACAGCGGGCGTGCGCGTGATCGGAAGCTGCTCGTTGAAGGTGTCGGTGACGCCGCTTGGATTGAAGCGGATCGTCACCGTTTGACTGGCGAACGGATCAAGCGTGAATGGCGCAAAGCCGACCGGCGAGAAGGGGCCCGCCGACCCGATCGCATCGATGGTGATGGGATCGGTGCCGGGGTTCTCCAGGGTGACCGGCATGGTGACGGTGGTGTTGTTGGCGATCTCGCCGAAGTCGAGGGTCGGCGGAGATACGCTCAGATCCGCTGCGGGCAGGGCGCAGGCGTTGGTCACCGGGTTGAAGGGCGGGCGCGTCCAGGTGATCGAGACGTCCGTGCCGGTTACTTCAGCCGTAAACGTATGGCTCGACTCCCGATTGACGGGCATCATGCCGCACAGGTGCGCGCCGGTGTCGTTGCGGTAGAGGTTGAGTTCGAAGGTGTCGTTGATGGCGGCGTCGGCGACGAAGAGCTTGGTGAAGAACACCTGCCCGTCGGAGTTGGCGAAGGCCTGCGGGTTCGGCTGCTCCGTGACGAACTTCTGCACGTTGTAGATGTTCGTGGGCAGGCTGCCCACCGGCAGCGTGTCCATGCGCATCCAGTCGAGAATGATGCGGACCGTGACGTTGTTGGCGTCGACGGTCTTGAGCAGCAGCCCCGCGTCGCCGACAAAGGCGTAGCTGAGCACGCGGTTGGGGTCGCCTCCCGGCGCCGTGTAGGTGAAGTCGCCAAGTCCAGGCCGGCTGATCGTCAGCGTCTGCCCGGAGCGCGAGACGCTGAACGCACCGTGCGTCGAGTTGCTGGCGCTGCTGAATGACAACAGCGAGTTGACGGGCCCGGTCGCGGGCGCGAACTGAGCGCGGGCGGCGGATGTGACACAGAGCGTCGCGAGAATGATCAGAGCGCCAAGCAAGCGGGCGGGGCGGATCGCAATTGTCGGAGCGGGCATAGGTGTTTCCTCCCAATCTCCATAGCTTGCCACCCTGTCCCACACTACGCAAATTAATTATTAGAAAATCGGGACCGCCATGTCGGCGGGGAGGCGCAGCTTGCCCCTGAAAC
>CAZZPX010000285.1:4607-5035 GCA_964655955.1 uncultured Phycisphaerales bacterium
TGTCTCAGGTGTGTCGCGCGTTCTTAAGAAGATAGAAGAGTAATGACATGCATTATAAGCAAGGGAGCTTGCTCTCCAGAGTCTCCCCCAGGGCCGCTCACTCACAGTGCGTGTCGTAATGCGCAAGCACGACGCCGAGATCCTGCTGGTCGACCGCGCCGTCGCCGTTGAAGTCGGCTCGCGGGTCGTAGAGAGGGTCGTCGCTCGGGCGTCCGTACGACACGAGCAGCAGGCCGAGGTCCGACTGATCGACGTCGAAGTCGCCGTCCACATCGCCGGGACAGGGCGGCTCGCACTCGTCGGGCACGCCGTTGCCGTTGACGTCATCCACGGTTCCCGCGGCGAGTTCGCACTCGTCGGGAATGCCGTTCGCGTTGCAGTCGTCGCTGACGCCGCCCGCGATGTCGTCGCCGTCAGCGACGCCGTTC
>CAZZPX010000286.1:0-5015 GCA_964655955.1 uncultured Phycisphaerales bacterium
CGCGCTGGGCTGCTCCGACTGGAAGCCGCGGCGGACCATCCGCTTCATCTGGTTCATGGGTGAGGAGCACGGCCTCTACGGCAGCCGCGCCTACGTCCTGGACCACCTGGACGAAATGGACGATATCGTCGCAGTGCTGAATGTCGACATGCCCGGTGACCCGGAGCGGTTCGGCACGTTCAAACATCCGGAAATCATCCCCTTCCTCCAGTCGGTTCAGCAGGACCTGGTGGGATTCCAGGTGCGCGAGGAGGTCAGCGAGGCAAGCTGGACCGCCAGCGACCACGCACCGTTCATGCGGCAGGGCGTGTGTGCGATCGGCCTGTGGGGCGACCTCGGCGAAGGCGTGAAGTTCTACCACTCGCGCGGCGACGCCTACGAGGCGGTCGACCTCGAGGCGACAATCGAAGCCGCCGCCGCCATGGCCGTCGTTGTGCGCCGACTCGCCGACGTACCCCAGCGTCCGAGCGTGCGCCTGGAAGCCGAGCCGGACGACGACTGAGGCCTCTGTTGATTCGCCGCCGCGGTAGAATGCGCGGGCGTGGCGCTACGGCCAGCATTCGCAGGCGGCGCTCGCCGGCAGCGCCGAGGAGACGGTCGTGAGCCAGATCGGCAAGCAGCAGGAGCAGGAGCGAGACGCGCGTATCGCCACCCTGCGCGCCGAGCTCGAGGCGCTGCTCGCAGAGGGCGGGCGACTCTGCCAGGGCGCCGAGCATCTGCTTTTAGGCGAGTGCTGCTTTCGGGGCATCTTCGAGTCCTCGCCGGATTGCATGTTCGTCAAGGACCTCGAGGGGCGCTATGTCGTCGTCAACCCGGCCCTGGCGCGGCTCTTCGGGCGCAGCGCGGAAGAGATCATCGGCCTGTTCGACCGCGACCTCTTCGAGGCTGCTGATGCGCGCCGCGTCGAGGAGGCGGATCGGCAGGTGCTCGCGGGACAAACCGTCATCACCGAGGATCCTCTGCGCGTCGAGGCGCAGCAGTACACCTTCCACGTCATCAAGGCGCCGCTGCGCGGGCGGGACGGCGGCATCATCGGCCTCTATGGCATCGCGCGCGACATCACCGATCGCCGCTGGGCAGAGCACGCGCTCTCCCTCAGCGAGGAACGCTACCGCCACCTGATTCGGCACATGCCGATCGGCGCCGCGGTTTACGAGGCGGACGGGGACGGCGAGGACTTCATCATCAAGGAGATGAACGATGCCGGCATGCGCCTTTGCCTGGTGACGCCGGAGCAGTGCCTGGGTCGCCGCATGACCGAAGTCTTTCCCGGGACGCGCGGCTCGGACTTTCTGCGCATCTATCAGCGCGTCTGGCGCACGGGCACGCCAGAGAGCCTGCCCCCGACGTACTACGCCTTCGGCGACCTGGCCGGCTGGTTCGAACTGCACGCCTTTCGCCTTCCCTCCGGCGATCTCGTGTCGATCTTCCAGGACGTGTCGGAGCGCATCGAAGGCGAGGAGTCGCTGCGCCGCGTGCAGAGTCAGGTACGCGCCCTCGCCGCCAACCTGCCCGGCATCATGCACTCCTACGTGCGCCGTGCGGACGGCCGGCGCGATCTGCTCTTTCTTAGCCAGGGGCTCGAAGAACTGGTGGGCGCGGAGGTGGCGGCGTGGCTCGGCCGCAGCATCGAACGTTACCTCCTGCTGATCCATCCTGATGACTGGGAGCCCTATCAACGGGCGCTCCAGCACGCGATGAGCGTGGCGACGCATTTCGAGTTCGAATATCGCATCTGGACCGACAGGGGGTATCGCTGGATCCACTCGTTGGCGCAGCGCGAGGCGGAACGCGACGGCGAGAGCATCTGGCACGGCCTGCTGCTCGACATCCACGAACGGCGCCTCGCGGAAGCGGCGCTGCGGCAGAGCGAGGAGAAGCTGTCTCACCTCTTCCTCAGCAGCCCCGATTCGATCTCGGTCGTGCGCGAGGCCGACGACCTGATTCTCGACGTCAATCCCGGCTTCACCCGGCTGACCGGCTACACGCGCAAGGATGTGGTGGGCACGGCGGCGCGTTCGCTCGACGGCTGGGTGGATCCCGAGGATCGCCGCCGCATCCTCGACGAACTCAACCGCCGCGGACGCGTCGAGGGGTTCGTCACCAAGGCCAGGCGGCGCGACGGCAGCTACTTCGTGGGTGACGTATCGCTGGGGCGCGTGCAGATCGACGGCGAGCGCTGCCTCATGTTCGTCACGCGCGATATCACGCCGCGCATCGAGGCGCAGGAGGAGGTTCGACGCCGCGCCGAAATGGAAGCGATGCTCCGCCGCGAACTCAGCCATCGCGTGCAGAACAACCTCATGTCGCTGCTCGGGCTCGTGGACATGGCCGCCACCAGCGCGGAGACTCCGCAGGCATGCGCCGAGGCGATTCGCAGCCGCGTGCACGCCATGGCGACAGTGCATTCGCTGCTCACCCGCGCCGAGGGCGCGTCGCTTGAACTGCGGGAGTTGATCAGTACGCTGACGCCGCCCGGCGGCCGCGGCGCCGTGCACATCGAGGGCGAGTCGCTGCAGCTCGGCAGCGACATCGGCCAGAAGCTCGGGCTCGTCCTCAACGAACTCATGGCCAACAGTTGGAAGTACGGTTCGCTCTCCGCGCCGCGCGGCGTGGTCGAGGTCGGCTGGAGCGTTGAAGTGACGCCCGGGGGCGAACGGCGACTCGTGCTGCTGTGGTCCGAGCGCGACGGGCCGCCGATCGAGACCGAACCGACGCCCGGCGCGGGCCTGGGACTCATCATCGGCCTGGTGCGCTCGGATCTGGGGGGCAGCGCGGAATTGTCCTTTCCGCGCGGCGGCGCGCGGCACATCATCCGCGCGCAGCTCAGCACCGCGGGGTAGCAGGCGCTTGATGAACCACTCCTCGGTCGAACGCCTTGTCCAGCGCGAAGCGCCGTGTCTCGGCGCGGGAGTCGGGCGAGAAGGCCGGCGGAGGCGTACAATCGACGCACCCACAACCGCAGCCACCGCTCGAGACGAGCGCACACACGACGCAGGAAACGCGAGAGCGACATGAACGTCTCCACATTCTTTGAGCACTGGGGCATCGCCGAGAATCCCTTCCGCGCTGAGGAAGCCCGGCACGACGCGGTCTTTGCGCGCCTCGAGGCCGGCCCGGCGGCGCATCCCGACTTCGAGAAGATTCGCGGCGAACTGGACCAGCCCGCGACCTCGATCGTCTTCGGCGAGAAAGGGAGCGGCAAGACCGCCATTCGCCTGCAGATCGAGGCCGATCTCGACGCTTACAACACCGACAAGCAGAACCAGCGCTGTTTCTTCATCGGATACGACGATCTGAACCCGACCCTGGACCGCTTTCATCGCCATCTGCGCGGCAGCGACCCCACGCAGTCGTTGGCGCACTTCCGGCTCGTCGATCACATGGACGCGATACTGCACCTGGGCGTGAGCAAACTCGTCGACGGGCTGCTCGGCGATGTCGCGGACGACGGCGGCGTCGATCTCGGCCCGTCACCGGAGCGCACCGTGCGTAAGGGGCCGCCCGAGTTTCGTCGCGACCTGCTCCTCCTGCAGGCGTGCTACGACAAGGTCGAGACGGCGCACGAGTGGACGGGGCGTCTCGCATCGCTGGCGCGGCGCAAGCGCGTCTTCGGGCCGCGGTTCTACCAGGTCGCCAGCGTCGTACTCATCGTGCTGGCCGTGGTGCTGGCGATCTACTGGTCGATCGCCAAGCAGCCGGGGGCTGCGGGCGATGCCCCCGCCGGACCGCTCTGGCCCTGGATCGTCGGCGCTGTCGTCGCGGCGCTTCTCGGCATCGGCGCGCTCGTGAAGTGGCTGCGCTCGTGGTGGCAGGTGCGGTCGCTGGCGCGCGGCCTCGCCGACGAGATTCGCGTCATCGATCGACCCGCCGACTCCTTCTATCGCTCCCTGGTCGCGCTGAGGAGCACTGACCTCATGGGTGTCAGCCTGCCCGTCGACACCAGCGACGATGTGCGCTACGACATGCTCGACCGGCTCAAGCGCGTGCTGCGCACGTTCGGCTACAGCGCCATCCTGGTCATCATCGATCGCGTTGACGAGCCGACGCTGGTCAACGGCGATGTCCGCCGCATGAAGTCCATCGTCTGGCCCTTGCTCAGCAGCAAGTTTCTGCAGCAGGATCGCCTCGGCATCAAGATGCTCCTGCCGCTCGAACTGCGCCACGAACTCTATCGCGAGCGCAACGATTTCTTTCAGGTGGCGCGTCTTGACAAGCAGAACCTGGTGGAGCGTCTGATCTGGTCCGGCGCGACGCTCTACGACCTGTGTAACGCGCGCCTGCGCGCCTGTCTCAAGCCGGGGGCCGCGGCCCCGCCCCGGCAGGATGCAGGGCCGCGCGAGGGGCTCGCCGACCCTGCCGCAGGCGAGGGGGGCGAGTCGAGCCTCGCCGGGTCCGACCGGCCGGGGTCCCCCCAGCGCCTTTCGCTGAGCAGCCTCTTCGCCGAGGAGGTCAGCCGCCAGGATCTCGTCGACGCACTGGATCAGATGCATCAGCCGCGCGACGCCTTCAAGTTGCTCTACCAGTGCATCCAGGAGCACTGCTCGAACGTGACCGAGGAAGAGGCCGCCTGGCGCATCCCGCGGCTGATCCTCGACGGCGTGCGCAAGCAGCAGGCCGGCCGGGTCCAGGAGCTGCAGCAGGGGCTCCGCCCGGCCTGAGGCAACTCGTTATTCTCACGATCCACGCGGCGGCGTCACCGACGGGTTCGCCGGCTGTCCGCACCACATCCGCGCATGCACGGAGTGATTGATGTACCAGACGTTTACGCCCATCGCGCAAGCCCTGCGCACCGCACCCGGCACGACGCTGACCCTGAAGGGGTGGGTGCGCACCCGCCGCGACTCCAAGGCCGGCCTGTCATTCATCCAGCTCTCCGACGGCTCGTGCTTTGACACGCTGCAGGTCGTCGCTCCCAGCAGCCTGCCGAATTACGAGAGCGTCGTGCTGAAATTGACCACAGGCGCGGCGGTCGCCGCCAGCGGTGCGCTCGTTGAGTCGCAGGGCAAGGGCCA
>CAZZPX010000287.1:0-5009 GCA_964655955.1 uncultured Phycisphaerales bacterium
GGCGCTGCCGTCGGCGTCTTCGACACCACGCTCGTCCTGCGCACCGCGGGCGACATCGGAGCGCTCCTCCATCGCCTGGACAAGCGCCACCGCCAACGCGCCGAAGCGCATCTCGTCTCCTGTTTTCCCGACTGGCCACGTGAACGCATCGAGGAGACGGCGGAAGCCTCCATGCGCTTCCTCGCCCAGCTTGCCGTCGAGATCTTCCTCGCGCCCCGATTGATCAGCGCCGACAACTGGCACGAGCGCGTGCGGCTGGTCGGCCTCGAGCCCGCGGTCCAGCGCGTCCTGCGCCGCGAGCCGATGATCCTGCTCACCGGGCATTGCGGCAACTGGGAGATCTGGGGGTGGGTGCTGTCGACACTGGGCGTACCGTTGCACGCGCTGGCCAGACCTCTGGACAACCCGATCATCTGGCGCTGGTTCGCGGGGATCCGCCAGAAACGCGGGCTCAGGCTCGTGACGAAGTGGGGGGCCGCCGACGACATGATTCGCATCCTCAAGGGCGGCGGCATGCTGGGCGTCATCGCCGACCAGAACGCCGGCGACCAGGGTCTCTTCGTCCCCTTCTTCAATCGCCTCGCCTCGACGTACAAGTCGCTGGGACTGCTGGCCCTGCGCTACGACGTGCCCATCGCCTGCGGTCACGCCGTCCGCCTCGGCGATGACCTGCGCTACGAGCTGCGCCTGGACGACTTCATCGATCCGAGCGACTGGCGGGGGCAGCCGGATCCCGCGTTCTACATCGCCGCCCGCTACAACAAGGCGATGGAGGAGATGGTACGAGCCCATCCGCAGAACTATCTGTGGATGCACCGCCGCTGGAAGAGCCGTCCGCGCTTCGAGCGCCAGGGCAAGCCGATGCCCGAGTCACTGCGGGAGAAGCTGGCGAGCCTGCCGTGGATGGACGAAGCGACACTGTCGCGGTTGGTGGCGGATTCCCAGCCGCAGCCTCCGCCCGCTTCCATTCGCCCCCAACAGGCCCCAGCGGTATCCTAGGGGCGGCGATCCCTCGATCGTCTCGACCATCGCAGCCCGGTCCGCTGCGGGGATCACGACATCTGCAAGGCGGCTGGGCACAGGCCGGATTGGAAGGAACTATGAGCGCGGACAACAAGAGGCTGGCCGATCGCAAGGTTCTGATCGTTGACGACGATCCGGACATCCTCGCCACCATGGGAGCCGTGATGGAGGCGGAAGGAGCCCGGGTCGAACGGGTGGACAACGGCAACGCCGCCGTCAAGGCCTGCGCCGAGTGGCAGCCGGATCTGGTGTTGCTGGACATGATGCTGCCCAAGCGCAGCGGCTTCCTGGTGCTGGAGAAGATCAAGGGCCGGGCCGACAGCCCCCTGGTCATCATGATCACGGCGAACGAGGGCAGGCGCCACCAGACCTACGCCAAGCAGCTTGGCGCCGATCGCTACCTGCAGAAGCCCGTGCCGCTGGAACTGCTGGTCGCGACCGCCCAGGAGATGCTTGCGGAACGTGACTCGGAAGAGGCGGGACTCGATCTATCCGAGATCGAGGAGGATCTCGACGACGACGAGATCGACGAGGATGATGAGGACGACGAGGAAGAGGAGTAGACGCCGACGTGGCTTCCCGAATGCTCGTACTCATGAAGAAGGTCGACGAAGGCGACGCCGCCGCCCCGCAGGAGCCCGCCTCCATGGGCCGCCTTGACGAGATCGTTGACTTTCTGCGCGACTTCAATACGGCTCCCGAGGAACCGGGAGATCAATCGCCGCAGTTTCTCTACGGCCCGGGGATCACCATTCAAGCGCCCATGAACGACGGACCGATCACGCAACTGCTCGTCACGCTCGTTGAGGAGGAAATCGCCTGGGCCGTCGTCACCCGCATCTGCAAGCACGCCCACTGGAAGATGGTCGACCCGGAGTCCGGCCGATCGTTCGGTTAGCCCCATGCCCGATGACAAGGACGCGCACAACGACGTGAATCGCACCGCGCCGCTGGTGCATATCGGCGGGGGACAGTTTCGCCGCGTCGATCCCGGCGAGACCGAGAGCCTGCACCGCCGGCATGCAGAGGAGCAGCACGAGCACGACGCGCAGAAGCGCAGGCCCAGCCGCCACACACTTCAGGGCCTCGTATGCCGGCCGGCGAATGAAGCGGAGCTGCGCGAGGCGGTCGAGCAGGCGTTCGCCTACCGCGGCGACGTGTCGTTGCTGCTCGACGACGAATCAGTCGTGACGGGTTTTCTCTTCGATCGGCGCAGCGCGGAAGAACTCGCGCAGTGCGTGGCGCGGATCATTCCGGCCCGCTGGAAGGCGGATCCCCAGGAGCGTCTCAGCGTCCCGTATGAGCGGATCCGGGCGATCATGTTCAGCGGTCGCGACGCGGCCGGCGGGCTCGCCTGGGAAGTCTGGCGCGACAAGCAGCGGCTCACCGACACGGACAGCGACCGGGGCTGCGACTGATGAACGTGCACTACCCCATCCTGGGCACTTGGCTGCGCCATCCCCTGGAGACGCTGATCATCGACGATCAGCGCGCCTGGCGCGGCATCGAACTCCTCGTCGCCTCCTTTCACCTCGCGGAGCGCCTTGAATCCTGCTGCCGCACCGGAACGCTCGGCGTGCTCCTGCCGACGTCGGGGTTGTTTCCCATCGCGGCGCTGGCGGGGTGGATCCTGGGCAGGACGATCGTGCCCCTCAACTACCTGCTCAAACAGGAAGAACTGCAGTACGTCGTCGACGATTGCGAGACCGACACAGTCGTCACCGTGCAGCCGCTGCTCGATTATCTCGACCGTCCGCCGCGCGGCGTGAACCTGCTGCGCTTCGAGGATCTCAACTTCAAGGGCGTGCCGGAGCTGCGCTGGCCGGCTCTGACCTCGAGTGCTGAACTTGCGGCGCTGATGTACACCTCCGGGACGTCGGGCAAGCCCAAGGGCGTGATGCTGAGCCACGGCAACCTGCGCGCCAACCTCCGCCAGGTGCGCCAGTGGGTGAACTTCACGCGCGAGGAGACTTTTCTCGGCGTCCTGCCGCAATTCCATAGCTTCGGTTTGACCGTGTTGACACTGGTGCCGCTCACGATCGGCGCCAGGGTGATCTACACCGCGCGCTTCGCGCCGAAGCGGATCGTCGATCTTCTGCGCGAGCATCGCCCGCGCGTCTTCATCGCCATCCCTTCCATGTACAACGCGCTGCTCGCCTCCAAGAGCGCCGAGGCGGAGGACTTCGCGTCACTGCGCTACGCGGTGTCCGGCAGCGAAGCACTTCCCGATACGGTCTTCGAGCGCTTCGAGGCGCGCTTCGGGATTCGCATCGCGGAAGGGTACGGGCTGACGGAGACCAGCCCCGCCACGCACTGGTGCAAGCCGGAGCACTTTCGTCGCAAGACGGTGGGTCGACCGCTCCCGCGCGTGCAGCACCGCATCGCCGATCTGGAGACGGGCGAGGTCCTCGGGCCGAACCAGGAAGGCGAGATTCAACTCGCCGGCCCCAACGTCATGCAGGGGTATTACAAACTCGAGGACGAGACCCGCCGAACGTTCACCAAGGACGGCTGGTTCCGCACCGGCGACATCGGCCGCATCGACGCAGATGACTATCTCTACATCACCGGCCGCTTGAAGGAGATGCTGATCATCGGCGGGGAGAACGTCTTCCCGCGCGAGATCGAGGAAGTCCTCAACCAGCACAGCGCGGTAAGCGCTTCCGCTGTGATCGGCGTGAGCGACCCCTCGCGGGGCGAGGTACCGCTCGCCTTCGTCGAACTCAAGGAAGGCGCGCAGGTCGAAGAGCAGGAGCTGCGCGCCTGGTGTCGCGACCGGCTCGCCAACTACAAGGTTCCGCGCGAGGTGCGCATCATCGACGCCCTTCCGCGCAACCCCACCGGAAAGGTCATGCGCCGCGAACTGGCGCAGAAGGCCTGACCGAGCCCACCCAGGGTCGCCAGTCACTCGGCGCTCGCCTGTCAACGTCAGTCATGAGACATTGGACACTCTCTATTTCCCGAGCGTCGCCCGCACGAGATCCGCGAAACGTGTTCCCCGTTCTTCGTAGTTCTTGAACTGATCCCACGAGGCGCAGCCGGGGCTGAGCAGGATGACCTCGCCGCTCAGCGCACATGCGCAGGCGCGCTGCACGGCGTGCTCCAGGCGCACGCAGTCGTCGACGCCGAGCGCCGCGGCGAGCGTCGGGCCCACTGCGCCAAGGGGATACGCCGCCTTGCAGCGCCGCGCCGCCTCGATCAGCTCCGTCAGGTCGATCTGCTTGTCATAGCCGCCCACGATCAGATGCAGGCGGTGGGGCTCCTCGAAGGCCTCGACCGCAAGTCGCGTCGAGGCGGGCGTCGTCGACTTCGAGTCGTCATAGGCCCGCACGCCGGCGCATTCGTGCACCAGTTCAAGGCGGTGGGGCAGTCCCGCGAAACCGGCAGCGGCTTGCGCCAGTTCCGCGTCCGTGTGCATCGTCGCCTCGCCGAGCAGCGCCCGTGCAGCACACCCCGCCGTCGCGGCGTTGCGCGCGTTGTGCGTTCCCGGCAGGCGCATGACCTCGCGCACAAGCGGCACGAGGGCAGGGAAGTCCGGGCGAAGCACCCGCGCCGCGCCGGTGAGTTTCTCCCACGCCTCGCCGACCTCCGCGAGGATCGCCGTGTCCTCGCCGGTCTGGTGCGCGTGGATGTATGCCTTGCAGTCGCGGTAGTGTGACTCCGTCTCGTGCCAGTCGAGGTGGTTGGGTGCGAAGGTCGTGACGACGGCGACACGCGGCGAGAAGTGAGCATGAAGCCCGTGCTCCGCCGCCCGCCTCAGCCAGTAGAGCTGCGCACTGGAGAGTTCGAGAACCACGTAATCCGAAGGCTCGATCCGCTCCCCGAGCAGGCTGCCGCCGATATTGCCGCCGACGTGCACGCGCTGCTGCGCGCCCACTGCCTGCTGCAGCACGTAGCCGACCATGGCGGTCGTGGTGCTCTTGCCCGCGGTGCCGGTGACGGCGAGGAGGCGCTCGCGGTTGGGCAGCGCCGCGCACAGCAGGCCG
>CAZZPX010000288.1:0-5005 GCA_964655955.1 uncultured Phycisphaerales bacterium
CGGCGATACCCGGCGTCTGATTGGACGTGACGAAGCAGTTGCGGATCAGCGCCTCGCTCTGCTCCAGGGCGATGCCCGCGCCCTCGGCCAGCGTGCTGTTCGCGATGATGCGGCAGTTGCGCACGGTCGGGCTGGCGCCGACGCAGTAGATCGCGCCGCCGAAGTCCGCGAAGCCATTCGTGATGGTCAGGCCTTCGATGACGGTGTCGAGACCTTCGCCGCTGTTCAGCAGAAAGCCGCGGTCCGCGCCTTCGCAATCGATGACGCACAGCGCCGGACTCAGCGAGGCGCTGCGGATGGTGATGGCCTTGCCCAGGGTGTTAATGCCCCGATTGCCGACGCCCGTATACGTGCCGTCCGCGATGCGTACGACGTCGCCGGCGACGGCAGCGTCAACGGCATCCTGAATCGTCGCGTACTGTGCGGGCACGAGCAGCGTCCCCGCGTGCGCCAGGGAGGCCGTTAGAAGTGAGGCGGTCACGGCGAGAAGTGCCCGGACCCCGATCTTGCTCGTTGCGATCATCAGTCTCATTCTCCGAACGGCCCGCGGGCCAGGTTGGGCGGCCGCAACGACGCTCGTTCGTCGGCTCTAACCGCTTCTTAGAGTGTTAATTCCACGTCCGCGCCTCTCTCGCGACACGAACGAGGCAGAAATACTCACGCCACGTCGCTGCGCCAAGAAGTTTTTCTAGGAATGCGCTACTTGAATCACTGCCGCTTCGACGAGCCTGCGCCGCCAGCGTGCGGCAAGCGCCTCGGCGCGGGCGAACTGCGAAGCGCGTGAACGGCGGATCCCCAGCCGGACACTTCTCACCGGTGGTGTTGCCTTGGGTCGCCTGGCCGCGCCGGAATCCCCGCGGGACCCGATTCGCCTTGGCAGTCATCGAAGGTGGTCGAGGAAGTCCGCCTGTGCCCCCTGACACGATCGAAGGGTCCCGGAATTGTCCAAATTCGCCGCCGCTCGCTCATTCCAGGCCCCATATCTCCCGATAGCGCTGCCGGAGGCGGAGAGGCGTTTGCGGGAGCACGACATGAACGGCCCGACCATCAAGCGACTTCAGCTCAGTTTCGACGCGCTGCGGCCCCGAGCCCACGACCTGGCCCTGCGCTTCTTCGACCGCCTCGAGGAGGAAGTCCCCGCCCTGCGCGACATGCTCCCCAGCGAGGCGAACGAGCGGCGGCAGCGTCTTCTCTCCGCCATGACGCTGGTCATCACCAACGTCTCCACCCCCGAGTGCATCGTCGATCCCTACCAGGCGCTGCTGCTGCCCGACAGCCCCGACTGGGTGGTCCACGACCACCAGGAGACGATCACCAAGGTGCTCATCGAGTCCTTCGCAGCGATCGGCGGACACCTGTGGACGGAGCAACTCGCCCAAGACTGGTCCAGCGCCATGTCTTACGCAGGCAACGCCCCCGAGGTGTTCTTCGGCTGACGACTGAGGGAAATCACGGTGGGGGCGCTTGCGGCGCGGAGGCATCAGTCTCCGTTTCGATCGCTGCGTGCTCGGCGAGGTAATCGTCGAGGGTCTTGCGAATCTCGGGAAGCTCTTCGACGCTGAACCCCGCCCGCTGGTCGATGATCTCGCCCTCGAACCCGATGATGAAGAACACCGGGATCTGGTTGGTCAGCCCGTACGCTGTGCCGACTTCTTCACCGTTGAGAAGCTGTGTATAGGTGTAGTTGTGCTCGCGCACGAAGGCGGCGGGATCCGCCTTCTCATCGAATTCCCAGAGATTGACGCCTGTCACGATGACGTGGCGATCCTTGTAGTCCTCGTGAAGCTGCTGCATGTGCGGCATGGCGGCGACGCAGGGCTTGCACCAGGTCGCCCAGAAGTCCATCACCACGAGGTTGCCCCGCTTCTCCGAGAGCGTGAACTCCTCGCCGTCGATGCTGGTCAGCGTGAAGTCCGGCGCCAGGCGAACTTCGGCGACCTCTTCCTCCGGCGCAACTTCCTTGCGGCAGCCGGGCAGGAGCGAGCAGGCGGCGAGCGCGATCAGGAGCAGCGAGCGCATCGGGGTTCTCCTTCGGGACGGCATGCATACCGCTCGACCGAGCGGCAGGTGGCTGTCACAGTCTACCCGGCCCAGCCGCCCTTGCCGCCCGGAATCTCCGCAATCGCGCTGCAACCAGGGAGCGAAGCCCTGATGCGGGGTCGAGTAGGATGAACTCATGCGAGGCAGCGATCAGGCAATTCGCATGAGTTGGCGCCTTCTCGGAGGGCTCCTGGGCGGTCTGGCCCTGCTGGCGGTCGAAGCCTGCGGACGGCTGAACCCTCCAAGCGCCGAGTCCATCGACATTTACGCAGCAGCGAGTACGACGGACGCGCTCACCGAAATCACTGCAGCCTTCGAGGCGGCGAACCCCGGTGTCGTCGTCAGGTCGAACTTCGCCGGTTCGTCCACGCTGGCGCGGCAGATTGCGGCGGGGGCGGCAGCGGACATCTATCTCTCCGCCAACCCCGCGTGGATGGACTACCTCGAAGAGCGCCACCTGCTCGAACCGGACTCCCGATTCGATCTGCTCGCCAACACGCTCGTTCTCGTGACAGGACCCGCCGCCGCCAGCGACGAGATCGTGGCCATCGAGGCCGGCGGATCACTCGGTGCGACGACCGGCCGCATCGCGCTCGCCGATCCGCTGCACGTGCCCGCCGGGCTCTACGCCAGGCAGGCGCTGGAATCACTCCAGATCTGGGAACAGGTCCAGGCACGCATCATCGCGGCAGTCGACGTGCGCGCGGCGCTGCGGCTGGTGGAGATGGGAGAAGCGGCGTGGGGCCTCGTCTATGCGACCGACGCTGCCGCAGGGCGCGAGGCCGTCGTCGTGCGTCGGATCGAGCCGTCGCTGCACGAGGCGATCGTGTACCCCGTGGCGCTTTGCCGCGGCGCCGCGCCTCAGGCGCATGCCTTCCGTACCTTCCTGCAGAGTGAAGAATCGCAACGGACATTCGAGCGCTACGGCTTTCAGATGTGCGACACAACGCGGCTGGACAGGGGCGAGTGAATGCCGATGATTCTCCAAGTCAGCTCAGAAGAGTGGCGCGTGGTGCTGCTTTCCCTGCGCGTTGCCTTCTGGTGCGCCGCGCTGAGCCTCGTACCCGGCGTTCTGATGGGGTACCTGCTCGCGCGCAAGCGTTTCCCCGGCAAGATGCTTGTCGATGCGATCGTGCATCTGCCGCTGGTTCTGCCTCCGGTTGTGACCGGCTATCTGCTCCTGCACCTCTTCGGGCGCAGCGGGCTCATAGGTTCGGCTCTTCATCGCGCGTTCGGCGTGGACATCGCGTTCACGACCGGCGCAGCAGTCATCGCCTCGGCGGTCATCGGGTTTCCCCTGCTCGTGCGGGCCGTGCGGCTGTCTGTAGCGCTGATCGATCGGCGGCTGGAAGCGGCCGCGGCGACGCTCGGCGCCTCGCGCCTCGACGTGTTTCTCACCATCACGCTTCCCCTTGCCTTGCCGGGGATCATCACCGGAACGCTGCTCACCTTCGCGCGCAGCCTCGGCGAATTCGGCGCGACCATAACCTTTGCGGGCAACACGCCCGAGACGCGCACGCTTCCCCTCGCCGTCTTCACCCGCATGCAGACGATCGCGGGCGACGCCTCCGCCGCCCGGCTGGTGGGTCTCTCCATCCTGCTGTCACTGGCGGCGCTGCTCGTGTCTGAACTGCTGGCGCGGCGAGCGGCGCGGCGACTGGGACGCGAGGCATGATCGAAGCGAAGCTGACAGTTCGGCGCGGCGATTTCGTCCTGCACGCCGACCTGCGCGCCGGTGCGGGCGTCGTCGGGCTCTTCGGCCGATCGGGCGCGGGCAAGACGACACTGCTGCACGCCCTCTGCGGGCTCATCCGGCCCGAATCCGGGGTCATGACACTCGACGGGACGACGCTCTTCTCCGCGGCGCAGGGCATCGAGGCGCCCACGCACCGGCGGCGGATCGGCGTGGTGTTTCAGGAGGATCGCCTGCTGCCGCACCTGGCGGTTCGCCGCAACCTGCGCTACGCCATGAAGCGGGCGCGCGTGGTGAACCCGGCGTTGCACTTCGACGTCATCGTGCGCGAGTTGGGCCTTGGGACGCTTCTGCCCCGCCGCACGCACGAGCTGTCGGGCGGCGAGAAGCAGCGCGTGGCCCTGGCGCGGGCGCTCCTGTCATCGCCCCGGGCGCTGCTGCTCGATGAGCCGCTGGTCTCGCTCGACGCGGAGAGCAAGACGCGAATCCTCGCTTTCCTGCGGACACTGCAGCAGCTCTCGCCCATGCCGGTGCTCTATGTCAGCCACGACCTGACGGAGGTGCTGCAGGTCACGAGTGAACTGATCTTCCTTGACGCCGGCCGCACGATCGATCAGGGGACCTACGTCGAGCTGACGAATCATCCGCAGGTGCTGCGCCTCATCGGCGAGCGCCATCTCAGCAACGTGTTTCCCGCGCGGGTGCTCGGCTGCGACGAAGCAAGCGGCCTGACGCGCCTGCAGTTCAACCCTGCGAGCGCATCACGCGTGCTCTACGGTCCGCCCCGCGCGGAAGGCGTCACGGGAGTGCATGTCAGCATCGGCCCCGAGGACATTGCCCTCTCCCATGCGCCCGTGGAAGGAACATCAATTCGCAACCAACTCCCCGGGCGCATCGAGCGCGTGACGCTGCACGATCATCGGGCGCTGGTGCTCGTCGACGTCGGCGTTGAACTGCTGGTGCGCGTGAGCGTCCAGACGGTGCGCGAGATGCAACTCGAAGAGGGTAAGCAGATCTGGTGCCTGATCAAGGCCGCCGCGGTGCGATATCCGGGGGCGTAGCCTCGCCCGACGCTGGTAGCCTCAGGCGCGTTACCCCTTCCGCCACAGCGAGCCGCCGTAGACGCCGCTGTCACCCAGTTCCTCCGCGATGCGAATGAGCTGGTTGTACTTGGCGTTGCGGTCGCTGCGACAGGGAGCGCCGGTCTTGATCTGGCCGCAGTTGGTCGCCACGGCGATGTCGGCGATCGTCGCATCCTCCGTCTCGCCGCTG
>CAZZPX010000289.1:0-4996 GCA_964655955.1 uncultured Phycisphaerales bacterium
GCAGCAGATCCTCGATCTCGGCGCGCCGCCCAACGGCACAAGCAACGCGACGGCGATCAGCGACAGCGGCTACATCGCCGGAACCGGGATGACCGGAGGCGGCATCTCGCGCGCGCTGCGCTGGGATCCGGCGACCTTGACCCTCCAGGATCTGGGAGATCTGCCCGGCGGCACGCACTCCCAGGCCGCTGGCGTGAACAACGCCGGCTTCGTGGCGGGCTCGAGTCTTCTCAGCGGCGGCCGCCGCGCCTTTGTCTGGAATCCGACCACGCTGCTGATGACGGACCTGGGCGACCTGGTGGGCGGCACCGGCACAGCCGATGCGACGGGCATCAACAACACCGGTTTCGTCGTCGGCAGGGCGCTCGCACCGACGGGCGAACGGGCCTTCCTGTGGAACCCGACCACGCAGACGATGACCAATCTCGGCGACCTGCCGGGCGGGCAGAATCACAGCTACGCACAGGCCATAAATGACGCGAACGTTGTCGTCGGGGCCAGCGGCGCTGTCGGCGGACATCACGCGTTCCTCTGGGAAACAGGGGTCATGACCGACATTGGTGTGCTTCCCGGCGGGGCCGACAGCGCGGCGCTCGACGTCAACTCCGATCGCTTCGTCGTCGGGTACAGCGAAGCCGGGCCACTCCCGTACCACGCCTTCCGCTGGACGCGGGCCGGCGCCGGCCTGATCGATCTCAACAATCACCTTGACTCCACCGGCGCTGGGTGGCATCTCGAGTATGCCTTCGGCATCAACAACGCCGGCGACATCGTCGGCGGCGGGTTCACGCCCTCAGGGGACTACCACGGATATCTGCTGCGCTACAGCCCATGCTCCGCCGACCTCGATCTCGACGGCGACATCGACCTTGCCGATCTCGGCTACCTTCTCTCCTGCTACAACATCTCACCCTGCGGCGACCTCGACGGCGACGGCGATACCGACCAGACGGACCTTGCCATCTTCCTGAGCTTCTACGGCCACACCTGCCCGTAGCTGTTCATGTATCGACGCCGGTCGATCTTACGCGGGGCGGCTTCGGCGGCGGTCCGGGGAACGGGCCTTGCTGCCGACCGTCCCCCGCCGGAAGGTCATTGCGTCGCGCGAGTTCCCGGACTTCGCGATCTCTTGCACGGGACGGTGGCGGTGACTCGCCGTGATCCGGGCGAGGATGAATCGACTGCCGCAGATGCTTCGACAGCCGGAGCGGGTGTTATCGGCCAGGGCGCGGAGAACAAGGCGCCGGAAAGTGAGCCTCTGCGCGTCTTTCCCGTTGACGAAGCTGCCAATAGCGATGAGACTATCAACTGGAATTTCGGCGAGCCGTGCGCTTCTGCGCGGCTGCTTTGGCACACATAATTGGAGGCGGAGAATGAGCTTCTTTCGCGGTCTTTCCATCCTCGCCCTCGCCGGTCTGGCGTCGGCCACGGCCACGGCCCAGTCCACGACGGCGACTGCCGATCAACAATTGCATCCGGGCGACGAGATCCTGCCCCCGCCTGTGACGCGCGTGCGCGAGGGCGGCACGCCCTACGACCCCAACCAGTCGACCAAGCCGTACGCCATCGATCTGAGCGCCGTGCCCGGCGACAAGCAGAGCCCACTCGGCGTCGTGTACTCGCCCCCCGAGTACGCCCCGATGCGCGGTGTGGTCTACAAGTTCATCTCGGGCCACTGGCACGAGACGGTCGTCGACTGCGTCACGACGCTGACGGCCGACCCGGCGTACGACGAGATTGCCTACGTCGTCGTCAACAGCACCAGTCAGCAGGCGACGGCCGAGTCGCTGCTCATCTCCGCAGGCGCGGACATGAGCAAGGTCGAGTTCATCGTCGAGACGGGCAATTCGATCTGGATGCGCGACTACGGCCCGCACTTCATCTTCCAGGATGACACCCTGGCGATCGCCGACAGCCACTATTATCCCGGCCGCTCGCTCGACAACTTCGTGCCGACGGTGCTGGGCGACAACCACTTCGGCATTCCCACCTACGACATGGGCCTGTACTACTCGGGCGGCAACTTCCAGGCAGGGCCGAACAACACCGGCTTCGTCACGGCGCTGGTGCGCCTGGACAATCCGACCGGGGGCGGCTTCGACGATTCCTTCATCGCCAGCCTCTACCAGCAGTACCAGGGCGTGGACACGCTGCACATCATGCCGCAGCTTCCCTTCTCCGTCGACGGCACGGGCCACATCGACATGTGGATGTACATCGTCGACGAGGACACGGTCATCATTTCCGAGTTCAAGCCCGGCTCCAACCCCACAGCCATCCAGGTGACCGAGGATGCCGTCCCCTACATGCAGGGGCTCGGCTACGAGGTCTTCCGCACGCCCGCCTGGAACGCCTCCGGCGTGCACTACACGTACACCAACGCCTATCGCGTCAATGACCGCATCTTCATCCCCACGTACGGCACGAGCTACTCGCCGTACCTCGACGAGGACGCGGACGCGCTGGCGGCGTGGGAAGCGGCGGCCGGCCCGGACGTCGAGATCGTCCCCATCGACTGCTACGACATCATTCCCGCAGCCGGCGCGATCCACTGCATCGTCATGCAGGTGCCGCGCTACACGGAGGCCATGCCTACGGGTTGCATCGTCGCGCCGCAGCCAGGTGAGATCGTCGCGGGTGGAGATACGTACCAGCTCGCCTGGAATTTCAGCGACACCGACAATGCTGATCTCGATCACGTCGATCTCTACTACAGCACCGACGACGGGGCCAACTGGACCCTGATCGCCGCGAATCGTCCCGACACCGGTTTCTACGCCTGGAACGTTCCTGCTGTCGACGCCTCTGCAGCCCGGGTCAAGGTGGTGGCCACCGCGGGCGACAGCGACGTTGCCGAGGCCGTCAGCGAGTCCTTCGTCCTCGCCGACCTGGTGCCGACGCGCTACGACTTCAACGTCGGCCCGGGCGTGCTCTGCAAGGGATACGGCTATCGCAGCATCTCCTGGAGCCTGGTCGACGACAACCGTATGCCGGTCTCCGATGAGCTGCCCACGCTTGACGCCGACGCTTACGCCAACCTCGCGGCGTCGGACGCGTTCGGCGGCGACAGCGACGGCAATCGCTACATCTCCACGTCGCCGGGCTCGTCGTACGAGACGACGCACGTCTTCGAGTTCACCATCCTCGAGGACCCGGCGGAGATCGACCAGATCGAGATCCTCTGGGAGGGGTACAACGACGACTGTTCGCAGGCGGAGTTGTACCTGTGGGACTACGTCGAGGAACGCTGGGGCAACGGCGCCGGCGACTTCGGCCAGAATCGCTACGTTGACAACTGGGCCGGCAACGTGGATGGCTATCTGCGCGGGCTCTTCCACGCCGACTTCGATCGCTTCATCGACGCGAACGGCAAGATGACGCTGCTGCTCTACGGCGAACGCGCCAACTACCGCTCCTTCCATGATTACGTGTCGGTCACAGTCACCTCCGGCGTGTCCACCTCCTGCCCCGAGGACCTCACCGGCGACGGCTACGTCGACCAGTCAGACCTGGGCGAACTGCTCGGTTCCTACGGCCAGGACGACGGCGGCGACATCGACGGCGACGGAGACACTGACCAGGCCGACCTGGGCGCACTGCTCGGCAAGTACAACGAGCCCTGCTGAACGACGATTGCCTGCCGCTCCACCCCTGTTCTCCACCAGCCCCGCCTTCGCGCGGGGCTTTCTTCGCGCCGCCTGCGCGCCGACACTACGATGAGCGCCATGGCTGCACGCGGCAGCAGCCCGCAGCCGGGCCAACTCTGGCAGATCAACGTCGACACGGGCGGCACGTTCACCGACTGCCTCGCGCGTGCGCCCGATGGCGAACCGCACCGCGCCAAGGTGCTTTCCAGCAGCGCGCTGCGCGGCCGCATCGTCGAGCGGCTCGACGGGCGGCGCCTGCGCCTGAATCTCGGCCTGTCGCTGCAGCGCGACGCGCTGCGCGGGCTGTCGCTCCTGCGGGTTGCCGCGGCGGGAGAGCGCCGCCTGATTGAATCGTTCGATGCCGAGCAGTCGGTCGCCACGCTGGATGAGGCGCTGGCTGCCGACGCGGCGGATGTGGCCTTGCAGTCGCCCGAGCCGGCGCCGCTGCTCTGCGCGCGACTCGTCACGCAGACGGCCCTGGACGAGGCGCTGCCGCCGCTGCGCCTGCGCCTGGCCACGACGCGCGGGACGAACGCGCTGCTCGAGCGCCGCGGCGCGCCTTGCGCGCTCGTCACGACGAGCGGTTTCGGCGACCTGCTGGCGATCGGCGACCAGGCGCGTCCGGACCTCTTCGCCCGGCGGATCGTCAGGCCCGAGCCTTTGCCGCAAGTCGTGATCGAAGTCGACGAGCGCATCGCCGCCGACGGCTCGATCCTGAGCGCGCCCGATCTCGAGGCGCTGGCGGAACGGCTGCGGCAGGTGCGCGATCAGGGCGTGGGCAGCTTCGCCGTCGCGCTCGTCAATGCCTACGCCAATCCAGCGCACGAAGAGGCGATCGCGGACCTGCTGCGCGAGATCGGGGCAGAGCACATCGCCGTTTCCTCCAGCCTCAGTCCGCGCATCAACCTCTTGCGGCGGGCGCAAACGGCCGCGGTGGACGCGTATCTCGGCCCGATCGTGCAGGCGTACGTGGAGGAGGTGCGCCGGCCGCTGCGCGAGGACTCGACGCTGCACCTGATGACCAGTGCCGGCGGGCTGGTCGCGGTCGACGCCTATCGCGCCAAGGACAGTCTGCTCAGCGGCCCGGCGGGAGGCGTGGTGGGGGCGGCGGCGGCGGGACGCGCCAGCGACTGCGAGCGGCTCATCGCCTTCGACATGGGCGGCACCAGCACCGACGTCTCACGCTACGACGGGCAATACGCCTACGACTATGAACTCGCGATCGGCGGGGCGCGCGTGCTCGCGCCGGCGCTCGCCATCGAAACCGTCGCGGCCGGCGGCGGCTCCATCCGCTCGGTCAAGGACGGCGCGCTGAAGGTCGGGCCGGAGAGCGCCGGCGCCGATCCGGG
>CAZZPX010000290.1:0-4963 GCA_964655955.1 uncultured Phycisphaerales bacterium
ACCTCGACGGTGCGGGCGGCCGCATCGAGCCAGACGTGCGGGAAGACTTCCACCGATGCGGGTGCCGGTGCGGAAGCGGCGCTCAGGTCCGACGGAGGCGGCGGCGTACGCGGCTGACAGGCGAGGAGCGCGCACGAAAGGGCGGACAAGCTGACACAACGCAAGACACCCATCGAACGCAGCGTAGCGAGACGCGGCAACCCCGCACTCTGTCGCGCAACAGCACCCGCGCCCTCCACCCCAATTCCCCAGTTCCCTAATTCCCCCTCCTCCTCAAATCGCCCCGCCGCGGCTGCCGTGCTCCGCCGCCAGGCTCATCTTCAACCTTGCCCGATCCAGATCCCGCGCTTTCTTGTCCGCCGACTCGAGATCGTGCGGGTGGTACGCCTGGGCCTCCGCGTACTCCGCCCTGGCCTCGGTCGCATCGAGTTTCTCCACCGGCGTGGCCCGCTCGCAGAGCAGCGTCAGCTCATCGTGCACCAGGTGGGCGACACCCCCCTCGACGAGGTACCAGCGGCTGCCACCCTCGGGAAAATCCAGCCGCAGCGGCCCCAGGCCGAGCTTGTACAGCAGCGGCGCCCGTCCCGGCGCCACGCCGAACAGCCCGTCCCAGGCGGGGACGTTGGCGTAGGTGACCTCGCGGTCGAGGGCCTTGGCCTGCGGCGTGATGAGCTTGCAGTGGAATGTCTTGGCCACTTCTGGTTACTCCGGGCAGGTGCGGTGGGGGACAGTCTAGGCTCGCGGGAGGGGGTGTCAACGTCCCACCGGGTCGGGGAGCGCCTGGATGTCCCCGCCAGGCATGCGCAGCCCCTGCCGCGCCGCCGCGACGATGCGCTCCGCCGTGCGCACGGCGGCAAACCCGGCTGCCGCATTGATTTCCGGCTGCTCGCCGGCGCGGATGATGCGAAGAAACTCGCCCAGTTCGAGCTTGAGCGGCTCCTGGTCGTCGACGCGCAGCTCTTCCCGGGCGACCAGTTCCATCCAGGGCAGATCCGTCAGATCCTTGCCCTCGCGAATCTTCTGGCGCACCTCGCGAAGCTGGGCCTCGTTGGCGGTGCGGCGAATCATCGTCCCCGCCTTCTTGGCGTAGTCGACCGAGACGTAGAAGTCTTCGCCGATGATCCGCATCCGCCGCTCCGTCTTCACCGCGAGCCGGCTGGCGGTGACATTGGCGAAGCACTCCCGCCCGTCGTCGCGCACGAAGGTCAGGCGGGCGTTGCAGACATCCTCGTGTTCGCTGATGACCGCCACGGCGGAGGCCTGCACGTCGGCCGGCTCGCAGCCCACCAGCGCCAGGATCACGTCCAGGTCGTGGATCATCATGTCCAGGACCACACCGATGTCGATGGAGCGGAAGGTGAGCGGGGAGACGCGGTGCACCTCGAGGAAGCGGGGAATGAGCGGCTCTTCGTCGTGCTCGCTCGCCGCCGCCCGAAACGCCCGCACGACGGGGTTGAAGCGTTCGATGTGGCCGACCATGAGCGTCGAGCCGGTCGACTCGGCGAGCTTCTTGAGTTGCTCCGCCTCCTTCACGTCCGGGGCGAGGGGCTTCTCGATGAGGCAGGCCACGCCGGCTTCGAGCAGCGGGCGCGCTTCCTTCAGATGCGCGGTGGTGGGCACCGCCACGGACACCGCATCCACGCCGACCTCGAGCAACTCGGCCGCACTGGCGACGGCGCGGCAGTTGTGCTTGCCGGCGATCAGTTCGGCGCGGTCGGCGTCGGCATCGGCGACGCCAACCAGCGTCGCGCCCGGCAGTTCCGTGTAGACGCGGGCATGGTGGCGACCCATCCGCCCGACTCCCACGACGCCGCAGCGCAAGCTTTTTTCCGGCATGATCGAACCTCTCCTGGCAAGTCGGCGGCGGCAGCCGCCCGAACCGTCCATCCTCGCGGCAGGGGGCGTCAAGGGCAAGCCGACAGACCGACCCGGCGTGGGTGCGCGCTGGTGTAGGATGAGGCAGGACCCCGCGCCCTGCAGGACGCCCATGGATCACCCGCAGACCCCGAATCTCCCCGCAGCCCTTTGTCCCCGCTGTGGTTACGACTTGCGCGGCACGGCCTTCGCCTGGGTCGAGGCGTGCCCGCTCGAGGGCACCTGCCCGGACTGCGGCCACGCCTTCGCCTGGAGCAGCGTCTTTCGCAGGCCCCGCCATCCGCACCTCATCGAGCATCAGTGGACTCGGCCGATCTCCTTCTCGCTCCTGTGCCGCCGGACGCTCGCCCGCTTTCCCCGTCGCCCGGCCCCAACTGACACCGCCCAACGCTGGCGACGGCGGTCGCTCCTCACGCTGCCCTACTCGCTGCTCTGGACGATGGGCGGGACGCTGCTGCCGTGGCGCTTCTGGCGCAGCGTGCGCCTGGAGCACCCGCTGTCGCTGCCGCTCGTCGCCGCACTTGTCCTTCTCGCCGCCCTGGTCTGCGTCACCTTCGTCTGGGCGGCTGCGCTCAGCGCGGGAACGATCGACTGGCTGACGGTCGGCGTGGCGCAGGCGGAGGTGTGGGATCTGCCGGGAGGCGCAGCGCGGGTGACGCGCTGGTCGGCGGACCGTTTCGCTTCCGACCGCCTCTCCGTGCTGATCTGTCCGCTGCTCGTGCCGCTCACCATGCCGCTGCTCTTCCTGACGTTGCCCGCGTCGCACCTTCGCTTCGGGCACATGCTGCGCGTGGCGTTGTACTCGGCGATTGCGCTGCTCCTGCTGCTCGTGCTTCTGACCTATCTCTGCGCGGTGCTGGATGTCTTGCGCGACCTGCGCCTGGTGCCGGTCGCGGCGCGCGAAACGGTCGAGTACGTGTTGCGCGTGGGCCCGCCGTGGTCGAACGGCTTTCTGCAGCGGGCCCGGGGGCTGAGCACGACGTCCGCGGCGATCGACTTCCTCGTCATCTGGCCCCTGCTCGCCTGGTGGTGGCGCTGCGCCTGCAAGCACTATCTGCGGCTGGAGAACCCGGGTGCGATCGCGGGGCTGCTGACCTTCCTGGCGGTGCTGGCGAGTCTGCTGGTGCAACTCTATTTCGTGGATGGCTGGCTGCGCTACTGGTACTGATCTCGCGCTCGCCGGCGCTCAACGCGTGGTACTGCCGCGCACTCCACCCCGGCGAGTCCGAACTGCGTTGATGCCTGCGACTCGGCGCCGCGCGTCGCGTCAGCCGCGGCGGCGACGGCGCGCGGCGAACAGGCCGAGACCCAGCAGCGCCCCGGAGCCTGGCGCAGGAATGAAATACTGGTCGATCAGTTCGATCTCGAATTCCGGATCGCCCTGATCGTCAAGCTCCTCGATCAGCACCAGGCCGACGCCGGGCGCGTAGAGCTTGTTCTCGACGTACTCCGGCCCGTCGATCAGGTTTCCCTCGGAGGTGTGCAGCACGTCCATGAACAGGCCGAAGTCTATATCGACGACGTCGTCCAGGGCATTGATGCGGGCGAAGTCGAGCGCGACGCCGGGCGCGTATTCCTGGTAGTACTCGTCGCCGATTGCCGGCGAGTTCCACATGACGATGCCGGGATAGTTGGTGACGCCATCCGCGATCCAGGACCCGTCGTTGTCCGTGTCGATGAGATTGCCGTCGTCGTCGTAGTTGTAGTTGACGACGAATTCGCCGAAGTACCAGACGTTGCCATCGGTGTCCTGGGCGAACCAGTCATCAGCGACCTCAACGAGCAGGTCATCTTCGTATTCGGTGTCGCGAACCACGCGCGTGGTGACGCCGAGAATGTCGTAGGTTTCGAAGGTGGTGAGCGACTCGACGTGGATCAGCGTGTCATCCTCCAGTCCCTCGTAGATTGACAGCAGCCCTTCGGGGCGCGGGAAGTAGGGATTGGTGAGAGCGCTGCTACTCGCGTCGAACGTGGCCAGCGTCCAGTCCGGCAGCATCGGATCGGCCTGAGCGGCGGCGGCGGCGAGCAGGGCGGCGCAGGCGCAGAGCGGTGCGTAGGGATTTGACCTCAGCATGGTGTGACTCCTCGTGTGGTTGAGATGTGCCGCCCGAGCTTCGACGCGGGCGGTCCTGGCCCTGCAAGTATGCCCCCGTTTTCGGACCAAACATGACGGGAGCATGACCGGATCGGGTGAACCGGCTGGACCGCCGTTCGCGGCGCTGGTTGCTTATAGGACGTTAATCGGTCGTCACCAGCCACGGAATCACCCCAGCCGGTACGCTGGCGGCGGATCCCGGGGACATTCTCCGAGTCGCGGCTGTCAATTCCCTCCCGTCGAGGCTCTTACTGGTGATGGGCTTGACTTCAGAGCGGATGCAGACGCTGGTCGCCGACCAGGCGCCCGGTCTGAAGCTCTACGCCCGCTCCCTGGGAGCCGACCCCGAGTCGGCGGAGGATGTCGTGGCCGATGCCTTCGCGGCACTGTGGCAGCAACTGATGCGCGGCAACGTCATTGATTCGCCCGCCGCCTATCTGGCGCAGTCGGTGCGCCATGCCGTCGCCCGACGAGGCAAGCGCGACGCCCGCAGGCGACAGATCGAGCACGCGGCGGCCGGCCCCGACTGGTTCGAGCAGCCCGCCGGGCGCGAGCGGGCGGCGTGGGCGGCGACGCTGCTTGAGCAGTTGAGTCCGCCGCAGCGCGAGGTCGTCGTCCTCCGCGTCTGGGCCGACATGACCTTTCAGGAGATTGCCACCGCCCTGGATATCCCCCTCAGCACCGCTGGACATCGCTACCGCACGGCCCTGGCGGCCATGCGCGACAGGGAACACATCGCATGACACAGCAATTCAACGCTCACGATGGACCGGATGATGTGAAGCTCAACGCGGAAGAACAGGCGCTCGAGGAGCGACTGCGCAGCGTGCGGCCGACGGCGCTGTCGCCCGGGTTGCACGCGAAACTGCAGGGGTATGTGGGGCACAGCGCGCTTCGACCGTCGCGCTGGGATCGAGCCGCGAAGCTGGCGCTGCCCTGGGCGTGTGCCGCGTGTCTGGCGCTCGGCTTCGTCGTCGGAGCGCAGACCGGGCC
>CAZZPX010000291.1:0-4952 GCA_964655955.1 uncultured Phycisphaerales bacterium
CGGCGTCGGGGAGGGGTGAGTCGGCGACGGCCGTCGCCGACGAGCGCCGCCGCGGCGCGCTGCCGCCCGAGATGCAACTGCTGGACGGCGGGCGCGCGAGCGCCGACAAGGACGGCGAGGTCGATCTCCGCGACCTGTGGGAGACGCTGGCGGACGAGGTGAGCATGTGCCTGCGTTATCACCAGTCGGCGTACCCCGGCCGGCGCGTGGATCGCGCCATCTTCCTGGGAGGGGAGTCGACCAACGTGGATCTGTGCGAGCACGTGGCGCGGCGTCTGCGCCTGCGGGCGCACCTGGGAGACCCGCTGGCGCGGCTGAGCCGGCATCCGGATCTGATCGTGGAAGGAGTCACAGCCTCGCAGGCGCAGCCGGGCTGGGCGGTCCCGCTGGGCTTGTGCGTCAGTCCCACCGACTTGTAGGAACCTGTCATGAAACCACTCAAGCACTACTCTCGCGGGGCGACCCGGGAGAACAGCTTCCTGCCCGAGGATTACGTGGAGCAGCGCGCCGAGCGCCGCACCAACGTGATCTCGCTGTCGCTGTTCGCCGTGGTGATGTTCGCCGTCTTCGCCGCCTTCCTGGTGACCAACCGCCAGTGGAATACGGTGAAGGCCCAGCAGCGGGCGATCAACATCGAATACACCAACGCCGCCAACGACATCGAGCAGCTCGAAATCCTGCAGGAACAGCAGGAGACGATGATGCACAAGGCGGAACTGACGGCGGCGCTGATCGAGCGCGTGCCGCGCAGCGTGCTGCTCGCCGAGTTGATCAACCGCATGCCGGACAACGTCAGCATGCTGGAGTTCACGCTCAGCCAGGAGGAGCCGCGCAAGCGGCGCGCGCCGACGAAGGCGACGGGCACGAAGGATTTGAAGTCCGAGAAGGGCGCCCGGCCGACCAAGGCCGAAGCGCAGGAGGGGGACGAGATCATCGAGGTGCCGCGCTTCGAGACGGAGCTTCAGCTCGTGGGCGTGGCGCCGACGGACGTGGAGGTGTCGAGCTACATCGCGGCGCTCAATGGCTGCGACCTGCTCAAGGACGTGACGCTGAAGTACAGCGAGAACTCGATGGTCGAGGATCGCATGGTGCGGGAGTTTCGCATCCACATGAAGCTCGACCCCGCCGCGGACGCCCGCAAGATCGAGCCGCTCCTGGCGCAGCGTCCGATCGAGTCGCATCGTGAGGCGACGGATCTGCTCTTCGACGAGTTGCCCGAGGCCCTGCGCCAGGCCGACCCGGGGAGCGAAGCGAGCGGCTGGTCCGGCGCGCTGCGGAAGATGAAGCAGGCGATCGACAAGAAACAGTCGCGGCAGGGCGAAGTAGCCGGCGTCAACGACGCGGGAGGTGAATGATGCGATTCGGCATGCGCGAAATGATCTTCTTCCTGGTGCTGCTGCTCGTGCCGGCGGCGAGCTTCTGGTTCGTCTTCAAGCCGCGCAACGAGGAGATCCAGCAGGCGCAGGAGGAGATGGCCCGCAAGCAGGCGCTGCTCGACGAGCTGAAGCAGGCGACGGCGCAGACGGCGGATCTCGAGCGCGCCAACCGCGAGATCGCCGAGGCCATTGAGGTGATCGAGGACAAGCTGCCCGGCCACAACGAGGTGGACGTGATCCTGGAGAACGTGTGGAACATCGCCAAGCAGTGCAGCCTGCAGCCGATCAGCGTCCACACCAAGGATCCGCAGCGGATCGCGCTGGCGATGGAGTTGCCCCTGGAGATGAAGATCGTGGGCGACTTCGACGGCTTCTATCGCTTCCTGCTCATGGTCGAGCAGATGCCGCGCATCACCAAGATGCCGCAGCTCGAAATGAAGCGGGTGACGGATCTGAACGGCTACATGGAGGCGAAGTTCACGCTGAGCATTTGCTTTGAACCGGACGCGAGCCTGGCGGGAGGGATGTGATGGCAGAGACGCGCAGCAGTGAAGAGTCGGTGATGCCCCTCTCGGCGCTCACGGGCGGCTCCGGGGACGCGGGCGAAGGGAGCGGAGCCGACACCGGCGCCGAAGCGCTGCTCGCCAGCAGCGCCTCCAGGCGGCGCAGTCCCTGGGCGGGAATGCTGGTCATCGTGCTGGTGATCGCCGTCGCCGCCGCGGGGCTCTACTTCATGCGCCGCATCGGCGTGGGGGGCAGCTTCGCCTTCGCCAACATCGAGATCGAGATTCCCGATTCCCTCAACAACCGCGACGATCTCGAGGTGGTGATGCGCGACATCAGCGAGAAGACCACCGAGAAGCAGGTGCCGCTCCAGAATGTCAAGAAGAACCCCTTCTACATTGCGCGGCAGGCGAACCCGACGGACGACGTGGAGCCGGCGCGCGTGGACAACGGCGAGCAGGAGCGCCTGGAGCGCGAGCGCGCCGAGCGCGCCCGTCTCGCCGCCGTCGAAAAGGCATACAAGTCGCTGAAGCTCCAGAGCATCATGGGCGGCAGCCGACCCATGGCGATGATCGACGGGCGGCTGCACCAGATCGGCGCGCGGATCAATGAATACTTCAAGATCACGCGCATCGACGACCGGTCCGTGGAGATCCGCACCGAGGCCGGCGAGGCGTACACCCTGACGCTCGGCGAGTGAAGCGGCGCCACCATCGCGGCGAGAGGCAACGTGGCCAAGAAGATCGACCTGAACAACCTGATGAACGAACTCGGGATCGACGCGGACGACGCGCCCAAGCCCGAAGAGTCGCGGCGCAAGCGCCATCGCGTCGACGAGGCGGAGCAGGTCTTCAGCCCGCTGCCCGCGGTTCCTTCCGGGCAGACGCGCTCCGGCTCGCGCGACATCGATCCGGAGGTGCTGGACGCGCTGCGCGACGATCCGGCGGTGCCGGTGAAGCCGAGACCTGCCGGCGCGTCCAGCGTGGGCAGCCCGCTCAGCGACGTGTGGACCCCGGCGGAGGAAGACCAGGGACAGCAACTGAATCTGCGCGCGCTCCTGAGCGAGCGCCGCATCGTCAGCGAGCAGGTGCTTGCCAGCGCCGAGAACGTCATTCGCCAGTCGCCCGGCCGCAAGCTCGAGGACGTGCTGCTCGAGATGGGCGCGGACGAGATTGAGCTTCTGCAGGCGGTCGCGGAAGTAAGCCGCCTCGACTTCGAGCGCATCAACTTCGATGATGAGAACGATCCCGGCTTCGACCGCACGATGCTGAATCGCCTGGGCCTGGACTTCGCGAAGCAGAACTACGTGATGCCGCTGCGGCGGGAGAACAAGCGGCTGGTCGTGGGCACGACGCGCCCCGACGACATCTTCCTGCTTGACGAGGTGAAGCGCAAGCTCGACGTGCCTGCCATCAAGCACGTGCTCGTGCCGGGCTATGACATTCGCGGCGTGCTGGAACTCTTCGCGGAGGACGAGACGGAGGAGGTCGCCGTCGACGACATCCTCGGCGACATCGAGGAAGACGACGTCGAAATCGTCGAGAGCAAGAGCGAAGAAGTCGACCTCGAGCGCCAGGCGGGCGAGTCGCCGGTCATCCGCTATGTCAACTACATCATTCAGACGGCGTATCGCGACGGCGCTTCGGATATTCATATCGAGCCGGATGAGAAGAAGCTGCGCGTGCGTTTCCGCATCGACGGCGTGCTGTATGAATCGATGAATCCGCCCTTCTCGATGGCGGCGGCGATCACCTCGCGCCTCAAGATCATGGCGAATCTTGACATCGCCGAGCGCCGCCTGCCGCAGGACGGGCGCATCCGCTGCGTCGTGCAGGGCAAGAAGCTCGATTTGCGCGTCTCCACGCTGCCGACCGGACACGGCGAGAAGGTCGTCATGCGCATCCTCGACACCAAGTCGATCACGGTCGGCCTGGATGAACTGGGCTTCGAGGAGGACACGCTGCAGATCTGGAAGAGCCAGATCCGCCAGCCGCACGGCATCCTGCTGGTGACGGGCCCGACCGGGTCGGGTAAGACGACGACGCTGTACGCCTCGCTGCGGCAGATGGACAGCCAGCGTCTTAATATTTCCACCGTCGAGGATCCCGTGGAATTCCAGGTGACGGGCATCACGCAGACGCAGATGCACGAGCAGATCGGCATGACGTTCGCGGCGGCGCTGCGGGCGCTGCTGCGGCAGGACCCCGATGTCATCTTCGTGGGCGAGATCCGCGACATGGAGACGGCGACGATCGCCATCCAGGCGTCGCTCACCGGGCACCTCGTCTTGAGCACGCTGCACACCAATGACGCGCCCTCCTCGGTGACGCGACTCATTAACATCGGGATCGAACCGTTTCTCATCGGTGCCGCCGTCAACGCTGTCATGGCCCAGCGCCTGGTGCGGCGCATCTGCGGCAAGTGCAAGATCGAGGAGGAGCCCACCGCGGATCTGGCGGAATTCCTTGTCATGCACGGCCTGCAGATGCAGAAGCTTGCGGCGGGCAAGGGATGCGAGCGCTGCCGGCAGACGGGCTATGCCGGCCGCGTGGGCCTGTATGAATTGCTGGTGATCGATGACCAGATCCGTGACGTCATCGCGCGCAATCCGAATGTGAGCGAGTTTCGCCGACTGTGCATCGAGCGCGGCATGACGACGCTGCGGCAGGACGGGATGAACAAGGTGGGGCGCGGCCTCACCACGGTCGAAGAGGTCATGCGCGTCACCGAGGCGACGATCTGACGGCCGCAGCGCCTCGTCGTAGCCCCGGGCCACGCAGATCAAGGCTCGCTCATCGTTGGCGCGAAGTCGCGCACCGCGCATGGTGGACGCGCCAGCCGCCACCGACCCGGGGCGAGGTGCGCCGCGTGCGCAGCCTGCGCCGATCGATTCCATCTTAGCCCCGGGCCACGCAGTTCGAGGTTCGTACGTCGTTCCCGCGACGTCGCGCGCCGCGCATGGTGGATGGGCAAGCCGCCGCAGGCCCGGGGTGAGGTGCGATCCTGTGAAGTGTCGCGACGCACACCGCGAGGATGGAAGTCATTTGTCCGGGCGGGTCGGTGCGGCCCCCC
>CAZZPX010000292.1:0-4916 GCA_964655955.1 uncultured Phycisphaerales bacterium
AGAGCATGACCGCGACGAGAATCGAAGACCAACCGCGATGTGTAGCTTTCGACTCCTCGCGCAGGGAGGACTTATCGCTCCCTCTTCCCACCACCCCCTGGTCGGCGCTGGCCTTCGCCGCGACCCGCGTGACTCCGATCTTCTCCTCCGCAGCACCCCAGGTCTTCCCAACTCTCAGGTGCGGTGTCTGGCCAGCATACCCGCATTCTCGTTCGCCCAATAGGTGCATTGAATCAAGCGCCGGATTCCCTTCGCTCGCGATGTCGTCACGTCGAGGGAGGCTCAGAAACCCGATCACTTCGCCGGCTGTTGACCGGTACCACCACGCCTCGTTACCGCCTGAATCACTTTCGCGAGATTGCACAAGAGCGCCGAGAAACTCTCCCGCTCGCCTCCAGCGGCGTTCGCTTGAGTCCCACAACTCGTCATCAGGTTCGATCTGCCCGCGACCCGCCATAGTCCCAATCGTGGCAGCGTCAAACGGGCCAAAGGTCCGGCCGTCAGCGCGTCGTACCGTGTATTGCCTCTCCATGCTACGTCCCCAATCGTCCGCACCTGGCATCTGCACATAATTACAACTGGACCTTTCGCAACGCAAACGCGGTCGAAAAAGCGCCCGGGGCGCATTTTTCACACTGGGCAATATCGCCGCGCCCAAATGGGCCGAGCCACGCAACCCCCACGTATCCCCCATCGCGGGAGGTCGGCCGCGCTGCCGCCCGTGTCGGCCGACCCCCACCTGATCTGCGACCGGCGCCCAGCCGGCGAGGGAGAGCCGCCCCGCGTCACGGGGGACGGATTCCGCTGCGAGCTTTTCGTTCGCAGTCCCCTCGCCGGATTCTGAGTCCCCGCTTCAGATTCTCCACGCACACCTCGCCGTGGGGGCTGCCCGCACACCCCCCACCTCGCGTGTTAGCGGTCCCAGCAGAATTCTCGCACAGGCGGCGATTCCGTCAGTTTGACCGGTTGGGACGCGCGTTTGCCCGGTTCGCACGCGCCTTCGCCTGCTTCCCACGCGCGTGTTCCCGCCCCCGGCGCGCGTTTGGTCCCGCATTTGGCATGCCTGCTGCGCGCAATCGTGTGTTTGGCCGCGTCTCTCGCACGCGCAGCGGGCGCACTCATTCGTTTGCTCCGCCCAACCGCGCCTGCGAAAGTTCCAAACATCCGTCCCAACCAAGCAAACGCGCGGGACGCCTGCCGCCGTGATTTCCGCGCGGCACACGCGCTGGCCGCGCCCCAGTCCGTCCCTTCCCCCCATCGCCCGCTCACTCGAACTGCCTGGAAGCCGCGGACGCTACAATCGGCCCCCCGGCACGCCGGGACCCGCTCGAACCGCGACATCACCTGACGGAGAAGTCTGTATGCCCCCGCTCGTGCAACTCGACACGCAGAGCAAGATCGCCCGGCTGCGGCTGAATCGGCCGGAGGCGCGCAACGCGCTGAGCATCGACCTCGTGCGCCAGTTCGAGGAGGCAGTCGAAGAGGTGCACGGCCTCAGCGACGTTTGCGTCTGCATCGTCGAAGGCGCGGGGAAGGCGTTCTGCGCGGGGATGGATCTCAAAGCGGTGCAGGACGACCCCAAAGCGATGGGGGGCCTGCTGCACGATCTCGCTGCCGCGCTCGTCAAGCTTCGCGCGCTGCCGATGGTCACCATCGCCCGCGTGCAGAAGGCGGCGATTGGCGGCGGGTGCGGCCTGGCCGTCGTCTGCGACTTCGTCATCACCCACGCCGACGCGAAGCTCGGCTTCCCCGAGGTGAACCTCGGCGTGAGTCCCGGCGTCGTTGCCCCCTGGCTCGTCCGCCGCGTCGGCGCGGGGGCCGCCCGGGCGCTGCTCCTGCGGGGTGAGATCGTGAGCGGCAGGCAGGCGCACGCGCTCGGTCTCGCCAGCGAGGTCGTTGACGACGAGCACGGGCTTGACGCCGCGGTCCGGGCGCTTGCTGACGAGGCGTGCGCTGCGGGCCTGGCGGCCCTGCGCGAGACCAAGGCGTGGATGAACCAGCTCGACGGGTCGCTCGACGAAGCACTCGCCCGCCGCGGCGCGGAGATTTCCGCGCGCGTCATCCAGACTGACGAGGCTCAGCAGCGCCTGCGGAAAGCCTTCAGCCGCTGACGATCGCGAATACGCCGAGGGCGACAAGGCCGACGAGCACGAGTCCCGCGGAGCCGCCGGCGACGAAGGCGATCGTCCTGCCGGCCGCGTCGAGCCGCTGCGACAGAAAGACGATGGGCGCAAGGATGAGGAGCATCGCCGCGAACGCCGTCTTGCCCATGCCGTTCACGGGGAACCACAGGCTGGGATCGTAGGTGAGTTGACCCAGGAGGTAACTCGCCTGCTCGCGCACCGGGCCGCTGGTCGGATCGAGCCTGCCGACGAAGGCGCCCAGCGTCCACAGTCCGAGGCTGAGCCAGACGGCCATGACGGTGGCGACGGCGGCTGTCGCTGCGACGGCGCGTCCTCCAAGACGCCGGCCGACGGCCAGCAGCGGCTGGATGAACAGGCCGCCTGCCGCCGCGGTCACGATGAAGAGCACACCGCCTGCGCCCGGCAGCGCACCGCTGCGAAGGGCAGAACCGCCGAGCCCCGCCCCGGCGAACCAGGCGAGTGCTGCAGCGAGGAGGGTCAGCAGCCCCGCGACAAGCGGGATCGGCCCGGAAAGGCCGGAGGCATGACTGGCGTCGATGAGTCGCAGCCCGCGCTGCTCGACCTCGGGCAGACCGAACCAGAAAAGCAGGATCGCGCCGGTGAGCAGGCACTGCCCCTGCCAGATGTGCAGGCGGTCGCTCGCCGCCAGGAGGAGCATGACCAGGCCGGTCGCGGCCCAGAGGAGAATGTGGCCTGCGGCGGGCGCTTCACCCTGTACCGGCGCAGGCGAGTGGTTCGGGCGCCTCTGGCGACGCGCGTGCAGCGCCAGCGCCACGAGGGCGGCGAGACTCGGCGCGAGCAGGGCCGGGCCCGCGGCCGCGGCGATCGGCGCACCCGCAGCGCCGCTCGCAGCGCTGAGGCACGCCAGCGGTAGCGCCAGAAAGAGCGGCAGCCACCCTTCGCACCAACCCCTGCGAGAGACGCTGTCCAGGCCGGCGATGCGCGGCAGCAGCGCCCGCGTCACCAGCAGCAGCGAGCCGAGCAGGCAGGCGCCCGCCGCGAGGAACAGGATGGGCCAGAGCGGAAGAGCCATCGTGGCACCAGCCTATACGAAGCCGCACCGGCGGGCCGCCTTGTGTGATGACGGTGAACGTCGTGCTGCCGCAGCGCGCGGTGCGGCGCGGCTTTCGCCGCGTCGGGTCAGCGCAGTTGTCGCGTCGCCTGGAGCAGAAGCTCGCCGATCTTGAGTTCGTAGCCTTCCAGCCACAGCACGACGCCCCCGCCCCGGTTCAGCAGCAGCACCGAAGGCATCTGCCAGCTCTCCGCCTCCTCCCCCGCTGCCGCGAGCATGTAGGGCGGCGGCGAACCGGCAGCCTGGATGATCGGGAAGTGCTGCTGCGCCACGCCCGCTTCCTCGTAGGTCGGCAGCGTCATGGCGACGGGCGTGGGAATCTCGACGCCGACCACTTGCACGCCCCGCGCCCGCAGCCGCAGCGCCACGTCGTTGACCAGCGGCAGCATGCGCACGCTCGGCTCGCTGTCCATGCGGAAGAAGTAGAGCAGGACCGGCTGCCCTTGCACCAGTTCGGCGAGCGGCGTCAGCGCGCCGTCCGGGCCCGGCAGATCGAGCGGCGGCAGTTCCTTCAGCTCGCGCACCTTGGGGAAGGTGAAGACGCCGGCATCCGACGGCAGATCGCGGGAAAGCTCGACGGCAACGTCGTCTCCCGGTGAGAGGTCGAGCAGGCGCGTACGCACGAAGGGATCGCCGTTGCCGTTGCGCACGCCGGAAGTGAGCAGGTACTCGCCGGCGGGAAGCGTGATGAAGAACTCGCCGGCGCGCGGCCCGCCCTGAAGTTCGCGCAGCGCCTGCCAGCTTCCGCCGCGGAACGTGCTGACGTCGAAGTGATAGCGCAGGCCGTTCCAGTCGCTGTACGCCTCGCCGTCCTTCGTGAAGCTGAGGCGCACCTGCGCGGGTACGTCCGCGCCTGCATCCGCGGCGGCGTCGGCGGGGCTGTCGTGCGACTCGTCATCAGCGGCGGCGAGCAGCTTGCCGCTGTCCGCTGCGCGCGGGTCGAAGATGTGCCACGCTTCCCCGTCGTGATACTCAACCAGCGCCCGGTTCGCCGCCTTGCGCGCCGGAATGCCGAACGTGCGCAGGACGCCCACTGCGGCGATCGACAGTTCCGCGGGACTGCCCTGCCTTGCCGTGAGCACCTGGAGCGGATTCATCTGCGTGGCCCGGCCCGAGATGCGGCCGCTGTCATCGCTCAGGTGCTCCGCGAAGTAGGCGTTGACCCGCTGCGCACATGCATTGACGGCCGCGGGCGTGCGGAGCGCCTGCGGCGCCAGGTCGTGCAGCTCGCGCCAGATCCGTTCGCGCCACGGCGACAGGTGCTCGTACTCGATGCGGCCGCTCAGGACGAACCTGCGGAAGTGCTCCGGCTCGAGCGCCGACGACTGGCGGGCGGCGGCGAAGTTGACCTGATCGAGGATGACATCACTGGTGATCTCCAGGCGATCGACGCGGCTGGTCTGTTCGAGAAAGGCGAGGATGAGCGGGCGGATGTGCGGGCGGGCCGCCTTCACCGCGATGGCGACCTCGCGCCAGTTGGCGAAGCAGTCATCGAGGACGGCGCGCCAGGCATCCGCGTCACCGCTCGCGGCCAAGATGTCGTCGAGGACGGAGTCCTTGCCCGGCTCGTAGAAATCGCGCGCCAGGGGCGCGGGCAGCTCCGGGGTGAACGTGGCCGTCGCGGCGCCCTTGAGCCCCTTGGCCGTCGCCGAACGCGCCTGTGCCGCTTCCGCCGCGGTCGGGTAGCGCAGCCAGAACGC
>CAZZPX010000293.1:0-4915 GCA_964655955.1 uncultured Phycisphaerales bacterium
CCGGAGGCGAAGTACGACCTGCTCAAGTCGCTCGAGTTCGTCGAAGAAACCTGCGCTACGTCGATCTTCCCCGTGGACACGCGTGAAGAACATCTCTTCGGCGTGAGCCGCCTGCAGAAATTCCGCGTCAACTTCATCAGTTTCGAACCAGATGAGTTCTTCGAGATGACAGCGATCGACTGGCTGGCAGGGGATCCGCAGCGCGCCCGTCGCCGGCTCGAGGAAGGCGGCGGCGTCCTCATCGCGCGCGAGTTCACCGTTGCCACCGGCCTGGGCGTCGGCGACACCATCGAGCTCGGCCACAAAGGACAGTGGGCGGAATTCGAGATCGTCGGCGTGGTCATGAGCCCGGGCCTGAACCTCGCCACGCGGCTGTTCGGCATCGGCGAAGCCTACCTGGAGCAGGCGATCTCCTCCGTCTTCGGCTCGCGCGCTGACGCCATACGCCACTTCGACAACGACGACATCAACCTGATCCAGATCAACCTCGCGGACGATGCCAACGAGGACCTGACCCTGGCGCGCATCGAATCAGAACTCGACGTGCGCGGGCTGACGACCGGCTCGGGCAAACAACTGCGCGCCATGATCGATCAGCTCGGCGGCGGGGCGCTCGCCATCGGCACGGTCATCGCCTTCACCGGCCTGCTCGTCGCCAGCTTCGGCGTGGGCAACATCATCATGGCCAACCTCCAGGCGCGGCGATACGAACACGGCGTCCTCATCGCCGTCGGCACCAAGCGAGGCATGCTGGCCCGCGCCGTCCTCGCCGAAGCGCTCATCATCGCCATCGTTGCCTGTCTGCTGGGCACAGCCGTCGGACTTCAGGCTGCCAATGCGGCGAATGTGCTCTACGGCATGTATGGTCTGGTCTTGCACCTCAGCGTCCCCATCGGCCCCATCCTCTTCGCCTGGTCCGCCCTGCTGCTGTGCACGCTGATCTTCGTCATCCCGCCCATCCGCAGACTGCGAAGGACGAGCCCGCGGGAACTGCTCTCCGGAAGCGAGTGATTATTGGTTCATCGATTCTCCACGGAGTACGCGGAGGGAACCGATAAAGAAGATCCATGGGGTGGTATGGCGCTGCAATGTCTAGCCGCGACTCGTAGGACGCATCAGAGACGCCCCGCATGTGCAAGCGGACAACGCGTCCGGAGAGGAGCGCGTCCGTGCTACGAGTAGGAACGCCAATGAACCATGGAGTGAACGGCGGAGCACGGAGCAAGAAGATCTAGGGCCCCACCGACTCGCTCCTCTCCGGGCGCGGCGAAAGTCTCCGCCAAAGCGTTGTCGCCTGGTCGCTTCCTCCGAGTTGCGCTAAACCTCGGCCTTCCCCTACCTTCGTCCGTGTCGTTGCTCTCTGTGGTTTCCGTTTCTCATTCCATCGCGCGCAGCTTGCCGTCCACGAGTTCAAGGCAGCGGTTGGCGCGGGCGGCGAGCTTCTTGTCGTGCGTGACCATGATGATCGTCTGATCGTTGCCGTGCAGGTCGCTGAGCACATCCATGATCGAGGCGCCGGTCTGTTCATCGAGATTTCCGGTCGGTTCATCGGCGAGAAGCAGATCGGGCCTGTTGATAAGCGCGCGGGCCATGGCGACGCGCTCGCGCTCGCCGCCGGACAGCTCCGCGGGCCGGTGCCGCAACCGCTCCCCCAGGCCAAAGACGTCAAGCAATTTCTCGCCGTACTGCCGCGTCTCCGGTTTGACGCGCCCGCCGATCATCGCGGCGATGAGCGTGTTCTCCAGCACCGTGAGTTCCGGCAGCAGGTGATAGAACTGGAAGACGAAGCCAACGTTGCGGTTGCGGTAGCGATTGAGTTTGCCGGGTCGGCTGCGCGAGATGGGCATGTCATTGAATACGACCCGGCCGCCGTTCTTATCCGGCCGATCGAGTCCGCCAAGCAGATGCAGAAGCGTCGACTTGCCGCTGCCGGACTTGCCGAAGATGGCGAGCCACTCGCCGCGCTCGACGGACAGGTCGAGCCCCTTGAGCACGGGCACCTGCATGCGCTTGAGGCGGTAGGTCCGCGACAGGTTCTCTGCCTTCAGGAGTGCCATGGGGTTACTCGAACTGCAGCGCCTCGACGGGATCGAGGTTTGCAGCCTTGATCGCCGGTGCGAGCGAACCGATGATGCTGAACATGACGCCGCCGATCATGACGACGATTGCCTCGACGGGGTCGACGGTGCCGGGGATGGTTGCGAACTGATAGACCTCGGCCCGCCAGACGTAGAGGCCGGTGAGCCGGCCGACGAACTCGTGCAGTTCGTTGATGTTGGCGACGAAGATGGCCGCGAGTATGCCCCCCGCGATCGCGCCGATGACGCCGACGATCAACCCATAGCGCAGGAAGATCCACGCCACGCCCGGGCGCGACGCGCCCAGTGCCCGAAGCGTGCCGATGTCCTTCGTCTTCTCGCTCACGATCGACCAGAAAATGGCGAAGACGAGGAAGATGGCTGTGAAGCTGATGAAGATGAACATGGTGAGCATCAGCGCCCGTTGCGTCTCGATGGCTGAAATCAAGGTGCTCACCTGCTCGCGCCAGGTGTAGATGCGGACGTTGTTCAGCGGCATGTCTTCATGTGCATCGGCGAAGCGCAGGTACGCCGCCGTTACGATCTCGCGCAGCTCTTCCGCGGAGACATCGCCCGCACCCTTCACCAGCACCGCGGAGACGCGCGCCGGGATTACCTCGGCCGCGTCCGGCTCGACAAGCCGAATCTCGCCATCCACCCACACTTCCTGCGGCGGGCCCTGCACGCGCGTCGCCGCGTCCCAGTGCATCAGTTCCTGCAGAAAGGACAAAGGCACGAAGACGCGATTGGCGTCAGCTTCATAGAGGCCGGTGCGAAACTCGTTGACGATGGGAATCTGGCGCTGCTCCGGCTGGAGAATGCCGCCTTCATCGTCCATCGGGGCGAGGCTGAGCGTCGCATTCTGGCCGGGCAGAATACCTACGAGGTAGCGCGGCTCGTACGACGCGTCGCGCAGCAGTCGGCTGAATTTCGCCACCTCGATTCCGCTGACCATCGCGGGACGCCGCGTGCCATCCGCGCCGGCGGTGAGTGTCTCGCCGCGCTGGCGCAGGGCCTCTCCCAGCAGCAGCCGATCATCGGGCTGGGCGTCGGTGAGCAGATCCGCCAGCCGATCCAGCCTGCCCGGACTCCAGCCCCGCTGCGGATCGATGCTGCGCGCCAGGCGCAGCGCCCGCTTCGCCCGCTGTTGTCGCTCACGCAGATGCGGCCGCACGTCAAGCTCGTCATGCCTGTGAATCGGCCGGCCCTGCAGCCGCTCAAGCGCCTGACCGTACAGCTCGATCGAGCGTTCGATGGGCGCGAGCACGTAGTCCGACCAGATGGCGGCGACGCTCTGAGGATCCATCTCCATGCCGCGGGCATGATCATCCGCGAGGGGCTCGATGGTTGCGCGCCGGACGCGGTGCCGCAGCAGGACCATGATCTCCTCGATCAGCCGGCGCGTCGCCTCATCGAGCGGCGGATCGGGCGGCACCCAGTAGAGCGACTCGAAATACCCCGCGACCGCGTTGTAGCTAGTCGGCTCGATCCCCACCACCTGCACCGGCTCGGTCTGGTCGCCCGGCAGATGCAACAGGCCGAACGTCTGAAGCTGCGGAGCCGCGGCGTCGATTCCGGGGAGTTCCTCCAGCGCCGCGCACAGGGCTTCATAGTGCGGCAGCCCCTGCGTCGGCGGGATGATCGTCACGTCGCCGAGAAACGTCCGCCCCGCGTTGGTGACCTGACCCAGCCAGCCGGTCATCACCGACCAGACGATGATGATCATCGCTGTGCAGAGCATGACCGCCATCGATGACAGCAGCGGCATGATGCGCCGCGTGAGGTATCGCCGTGTCAGCAGGGCTGCGTACAAGTGTGCTCCGGGGCTCCAACCAGTGTCAACGTCACAAGGTACTCACTCGGCGCACGGCCGTCCTGCTCGCAGTTCACCCGACCCACCACGTCCGCCGCTTCCGAACTGGAGTCCGCCTGCGCGAACATGACGATACGGAGGGTCACTTCTCCTCGCGCGTCTGCGGCCGCAGGAGTGGAAAGAGGATGACGTCGCGGATGCTCTGCTGGTTGGTCATCAGCATGACGACACGGTCGATGCCGACGCCGAGCCCGCCGGCGGGTGGCATGCCCACCTTCAGGGCCTCGATGAAGTCCAGATCGAGGTTGCGGAAGGTCGCTTCCTCTTCGTCCTGGCCGCCAACCTGCGCCTGGAAGTTCGCCAGCTGCACGTCCGGGTCGTTGAGTTCGGTGTAGGCGTTGGCGATCTCCATGTGGGCGACGTACAACTCGAAGCGCTCGGCGATGTCCGGCTCGCCCGGCTTGCGACGGGTCAGGGGGCAAAGGCTCGCCGGATAGTCGATCACGAAGGTCGGCTGCACCAGGTGCGGCTCGACGACCTCCTCCCACACGTCGTTGAGCAGGATGTCACGATCCTTCCCTGCGGCGTCGACGCCCAGCTTCCCCGCAAGGTCGACGAGCTTGTCGTGGTCCGCCGCGTCAAAGCCGGCGTGCTCGCGGAAGAGGTCATAGTACTTCGCCCGCTTGAAGGGCAGGGCGTAACTCATCCCGTACTTGCCGAAGGGCAGCAGTTCGCCGCCACACACCGTCGTCGCGACGTGGTGGATGAGCCGCTCCGTGATCTCCATGACGGAGTACAAGTCGCCGAACGCCTGGTACAGCTCGAGCATCGTGAACTCGGGATTGTGCGAACGGTCGATCCCTTCGTTGCGGAAGTTGCGATTGATCTCGAAGACGCGAGCCATGCCGCCGACCAGCAGGCGCTTGAGGTAGAGCTCCGGCGCGATGCGCAGGTACAAAGCCATGTCCAAGGCGTTGTGATGCGTGACGTAGGGTCTGGCCGCGGCGCCGCCGGGGATCGGTTG
>CAZZPX010000294.1:0-4891 GCA_964655955.1 uncultured Phycisphaerales bacterium
TTCGAACTTCTCGCCGTCCCATTCGAGCCGCTGGTTCACGCGCAGGGCGACGTTGCCGAGCAGCACCGTCTCCGTCAGGGGGGCGGAGTAGAGGAAGTTCGAGCCGGGGTAGACGATCGACTTCTCGCCGCGGCAGGCCATGAACCACTCGGTCATGTGGCCGGGCGAGCGCTCGAGAAGCTGCGGCGGCTGTTCGGGTGTGGAGCCGTCGTTCAGGATGACGCGCGGCGCGTTGCCGTAGTCGCCGTCGACGATGAGCACGCCCTTGCTGCCGACGTAGAGATTGCCCGTGCCGGGCATGTCTTCATTGAACCCCAGTTGGGCCGGCTTGGGCGGGCGGAGGTTACCGTCGTACCAGTAAGCGACGAAGGCCGGCCGGCTGCCGCGGCGGGGGAACTCCCACTTGACCGCGGTTGCACTCGGGAAGCTTTCGCTATTCATGTGCATCATGGCGACGGGTTCGATTGCCGTGGGGTAGCCGGGCTCGAGGGAGAGGAACATCGAGTCCATGGTGTGGCAGGCCATGTCGCCGAGCGCTCCGGTGCCGAAGTCCTGCCAGCCGCGCCAGACAAAGGGGTGATACGCGCCTTCCTTGAAGGGTCGTTCGGGCGCGGCGCCCAGCCAGGCGTCCCAGTTGAGCTGGGGCGGGATCTCGTCTTCGCCTTCGGGCCGGCCCATGCCCTGCGGCCAGATGGGACGGTTGGTCCAGGTGTGCACTTCGCTGATGTCGCCGAGCACGCCGGACTTGATCCACTCGTAGATGACGCGGATGCCTTCGCCGGCGTGTCCCTGGTTGCCCATCTGAGTGGCGACCTTGTACCTCTTGGCGGCAAGGTAGAGTTGTCGCGACTCCCAGGGCGTGTGCGTGAGGGGCTTCTGTGTGTAGCAGTGCTTGCCCAGCGACATGGCGATCATTGTCGCCGGGTAGTGATGATGGTCGGGCGTGCCGATCATCACCGCGTCGATTTCCTTGTGATGCTTGTCGAACATCTCGCGGTAGTCGGTGTAGCCGGTCGCCTCGGGCCAGCGGCCTGACGCGTTGCCCCAGCGGCGCGTATCGACATCACAGAAGCAGGTGCAGGTGCAGCCTGCTTCCTCGGCACCGCCTGTGTGCGAGCCGGCGATCCCTCCCACCGCAACGAAGGCGACGTTGAGCGTTTCATTGGCGGACTGGGCGCGAACGCGGTTGACCACGGCGTAGGGCGCGGCGAGACCGGCGACCGCGGCCGTCTTCACGAACGTGCGACGGGTCAGGCTCTGTGACGACATGACGACAACTCCTTGGGCCCACGGAAGACATGATCGCTCCACGATACCGCATTGCGGGGCGGCGCGGCGAGGTCGACCGCGTCCGAGGCGTCTGCAGGCGTCCCTGCCCCCCCGGAGCCCCCCCTAAACGTGCTATCCTCTTCCCGCGTCATACCCGCCCATGCACCGGGACAGGACGAGAGGAAGAGAGGTCAGTTGATGCCGGAAGCGACCGCGGCGATGAACATCAATCCCTACCGCGAACTCAACGAGGAATACCAGAGGATCGAGAAGGACCTGCGCCTGGGCGGCGGGCTCAAGGCGATCGAGCGCCAGCATGAGAAGGGCCGGCTCACCGCCCGCGAGCGCGTCGAACAACTCGTCGACGATCCGAAGCAGTTCACCGAATTCGGCCTGTGGGCGGCGCACGAGATGTACGGCGAATACGGCGGCGCGCCCGGCGCGGGCGTCGTGACGGGCGTGGGTCCGATTGCCGGTCGCCTCACCATGATCATCGCCAACGACGCCACCGTGAAGGCCGGGGCGTTCTTCCCCATGACCTGCAAGAAGATCATCCGGGCGCAGACCATCGCCCAGATGGCTCGTTTGCCCCTCGTCTACCTGGTCGACTCGGCGGGCGTCTTCCTGCCGCTGCAGGAGGACGTCTTTCCCGACACGGACGACTTCGGCCGGATCTTTCGCAACAACGCGGTCATCTCGGCGGAGGGCATACCGCAGATCGCGGCGATCATGGGCTACTGCGTGGCGGGCGGGGGGTACCTCCCCGTGCTCTGCGATTCGATCCTGATGACGGAGGGGTCGGGGCTGTACCTCGCCGGCCCAGCGCTGGTGAAGGCGGCGATCGGCCAGGTGGTCACGGATGAGGAACTCGGCGGGGCGAAGATGCACGCCACGATCTCCGGCACGATCGACTACCACGAGCCGAACGATGAGAGCTGCCTGAAGCGCATCCGGGCGCTGATGGAGGCGAACCAGTCGACGCCGCCCGTACCTGCTCCCGCGTACGACCCCGTCCCCCCGACGCGCAGCGCCGATGACGTCTACAAGGTCTTCAGCAGCAAGCCCGGAGCGCAGTACGACATGCGCGAGCTGCTGCACTGCTTCGTTGACGGCGGCACGGGCGACTCGCCGGACGCCATCGCCTGCTTCGACGAGTACAAGGCGACCTACGGGCAGTCGATCATCTGCGCCTATGCGCGCATCGGCGGACAGCCTTGCGGCATCGTGGCGAACCAGAAGAAGCTGAGCAAGCCCGGCGAGGGGCCGCTGCAGATGGGCGGCGTGATCTACCACGACTCGGCGAACAAGGCGGCTCGCTTCATCATGGACTGCAACCAGAAGCGGCTGCCCATCATCTTCGTGCACGACACTTCCGGCTTCATGGTGGGCAAGGAGAGCGAGAACCACGGCATCATCCGGGCAGGGGCGAAGATGGTGAACGCCATGGCCAACTGCGTGGTGCCCAAGATCGCCCTGCTCGTGGGTGGGAGTTACGGGGCGGGGAACTACGCGATGTGCGGGCGGGCCTTCGATCCCTTCCTCAGCCTGGCCTGGCCGATGAGCAAGTGCGCGGTGATGGGCGCCAACCAGGCGACGGGGACGCTGGCCCTGATCGAGGCCAAGAGCCGGGAGCGCAAGGGTGAGCGGATCGACGAAGACGAGCGGCAGGCTATTCTCAAAGCCGTCCACGATTCCTACACTGAGCAGGCGGACATTCGCCATGCGGCGGCCCGAGGCTGGGTCGATCGGATCATCCAGCCGCACCGCACCCGCGAGGAACTGATTGCGGCCTTGAGCATGACACACCAGTTTCCCAACGACACACCTTTCAGAACAGGGGTTTTGCAGACGTGATCGAGTCGGCAATGGACGAGGCGACGCGCGTTCGAATCACCGATGTCGGGCCGCGTGACGGCCTGCAGAACGAGAAGGACGTCATCGACACGAAGGACAAGGTGCGTCTGGTCGATGCCCTCTCGCGAACCGGCGTCGACGAGATCGAGGTCTCCAGTTTCGTGAGCAAGAAATGGGTCCCTCAGCTTGGCGACGCCGCCGCGGTCTTTCGCGGCATCCATCGCTCCAGCGACATCGTGTACTCGGCGCTGGTGCCCAACACGGAAGGGCTCGCCGGCGCCATCACCGCCAAGGCGGACAAGATCGCTGTCTTCACCGCCGCCTCCGAGACCTTCTGCAGGAAGAACCTCAACGCCGACATCGAGCGCTCGCTCGAATTCATTGGCGAAGTGGTCGAGGAGGCGCAGTTCCAGCAGCTCAAGGTGCGGGCCTACGTCTCCTGCGTCATCAAGTGCCCCTACGAGGGAGAGACAGATCCGGAGAAGGTCGCGGAGGTCGTCACCGAGCTGCGCAACTTCGGCATCGACGAGATCGACCTGGGCGACACCATCGGGGCCGCCACGCCGGAGTCGATGGACCATCTTCTGGCGTTCGTGGGCGTGAACCAGCGGCTCGTGGTGCACCTGCACGACACGCACGGCCAGGCCGCAGACTGCGTCCGCGCCTGCCTGGAGCACGGCGTGCGCAACTTCGACGGCTCGGTCGCCGGACTGGGCGGCTGCCCCTTCGCGCCCGGCGCGCCGGGCAACATCGACACGAAGGTGCTGGTCGAGACCGTGCACGATGCCGGTTTCGAGACGGGCGTCGATCTCGACGCGCTCGACGAGGCGGCGACACTGGCCCGCGAGATCGTCCCTTCATGCCGCAGGTAGAGGAGCGGCACATCCTGGTCGAGCGGCGCGAGGATCGCGTCGGCGTGCTGACGCTGAATCGGCCGGGCGTTCGCAACGCCCTCACGCCCGACATGATGAGTCGCCTGGCGCAAGAGGCAGAGCGCCTCGCGCAGCAGTCCCGGGCGCTCGTGCTCTGCGGGGTGGGCAAGGTCTTCTGCGCCGGCTTCGACCTGCGGGCCTGCGCCGAAGACGAAGCGATGATGGAAGGCATGCTGCGCGGCCTGGCGCTGGCGACGACGACGCTGCGTCGACTGCCCGTTCCCGTCGTGGCCGCCGCGCATGGCGCTGCCGTCGCGGGCGGCTGCGCCCTGCTCGGCGGCTGCGATTTCGTCATCACCAATCGCAGCGCCAAGCTCGGCTATCCGGCGCTGCGCATCGGCATCAGTCCCGCAGTCACCGCGGCGCTCCTGCGCACCAGCGTCGGCGACGCCCGGGCGCGCGAGCGCCAACTCGACACGCGCACGATCGACGGCGAAGAAGCGCTGCGCATCGGCCTGGCCTATGAATGCTGCGACAACCCCGACGAGGTTCTCGATCGTGCCATGAGGCTCGCGGGCGAACTCGCCGAGAAACCCGCCGGGGCGATGCGCGAAACCAAGCAGTGGCTCAATGAACTGGACGGTTCGCTGCGCGACGATCTGCTCGACGGTGGACTTAACACCTCGCTTCGGCTCGCGCGCAGCGTTGAACTTCGCAAGCGGCTCGAACTCGCCTGGGCCCCAAAGCCAGCGCGAACTCAGACGTAACCCGCGGAGGCGAGGATGACAGAGAGCTGCTGGGTGGCCCCAATGCGGTCCGTGCTGTGTCGTGAAGCGCAGCGGAACGCAGATTCTTCGTACCAGTTGGTAGTCGTCAAGAGCGGAATCCACTTTGTC
>CAZZPX010000295.1:0-2115 GCA_964655955.1 uncultured Phycisphaerales bacterium
GCGGGCCTCAAGACCAACGCCATGGACGTCGAGCCGGGCGGCACCATCATCGTCAACGAGGACGCCTTCACCGATGGCAACCTCAAGAAGGCCGGCTACGACGACAACCCCCTCGACGACGGCAGCCTCAACCAGTTCCACATCGTCCGCGTCCCCATCAGCCGACTCACCGAGGAGTCGCTCGCCGAGAGCGGCATGGGCGCCAAGGCCATCGACCGCGCCAAGAACATGTTCACGCTCGGCCTGGTCTACTGGCTGTACGATCGGCCTCTCGATCCGACCATCAACACGCTCAACCAGTTCTTCGGCAAGCAGAAGGGCAAGCCGGAGGTCGCCGATCTGAACATCAAGGCGCTCAAGTCCGGCTACTACTTCGGTGAGACGGCGGAACTCTTTCCCGTTCGCTACCGCGTCTCGAAAGCCAAGCTCAAGCCCGGGAAGTATCGCAAGGTCGCAGGCAATGAGGCGACGGCGATCGGCCTGATCACCGCTGCCAAGCTCGCGGGCAAGGATCTCTTCTACGGCAGCTATCCGATCACGCCCGCCTCGGACATCCTGCACTCGCTGTCGAAGTACAAGAACTTCGGCGTGAAGACGGCCCAGCTCGAGGATGAGATCGCGGCGGTCTGCGCCACGATCGGCGCCGCCTACGCCGGCGACATCGCCGCCACCGCCACGTCCGGACCGGGCATGGCGCTGAAGACCGAGGCGATCGGCCTGGCGATCATGACCGAACTGCCCATGGTCATCGTCGATGTGCAGCGGGCCGGTCCTTCGACCGGCATGCCGACCAAGACCGAGCAGAGCGACCTGTGGCAGGCGGTGCTGGGACGCAACGCCGACGCGCCGCTGATCGTGCTCGCCGCCAAGGGGCCCGCCGATTGCTTTACCACCGCCATCGAGGCCGTCCGCCTCGCCGTCAAGTACATGACGCCGGTCATCATGCTCACCGACGGCTACATCGCTAACGGCGCCGGCCCTTGGCGCATCCCCAAGCTCAGCGAACTCGAGCCGATCCGCGTCGAGCACCCGACGGCCTTCAACCACGCCAGCAATGGCGACGGCACGCCCGACGTCTTCATGCCCTACAAGCGCAACGAGAACTTGGCCAGGCCCTGGGCGATCCCCGGCACGCCCGGCCTCGAGCATCGCCTCGGCGGCTTGGAGAAGGACGAACTGACCGGCAACGTCAGTTACGACGATGAGAATCATCAGCGCATGACCGAGATCCGTGCCGCCAAGGTCGCCAAGGCCGCACAGGACATCCCGCCCCTGGAGATCAACGGCCCCGAGTCCGGCGATCTGCTCATGCTCGGCTGGGGCGGCACCTTCGGCGCGATCTTCACAGCCGCTCATCGCCTCCAGAAGGAGGGCTTGAGCGTCAGCAGCGTGCACCTGCGGCACCTCTCGCCCTTCCCCAGCGACCTGGGCGACATCCTCAAGCGCTTCAAGAAGGTCGTCGTGCCGGAGTTGAACACCGGCCAGCTTCTCATGCTGGTGCGGGCGAAGTATCTGGTCGACGCGGTCGGCATCAACAAGGTGCAGGGCAAGCCCTTCCTCGTCACTGAACTCGTCGACCGCGTCAAGCAGATCCTCGACAAGAAATGACGAATGACGAATGAACCTCATTGTCGCGTTTGGCCGCGACGCGCTGCGGAGCGCTCAACCGAACGATGATCGACGAAGTGTCGAATGTCCACTGACGAATGTCGAATGAGCAACACCATGACTAGCGTTTCACTTCCCTCGTACAAGCCCAAGGACTTCGCCTCCGACCAGGATGTTCGCTGGTGCCCCGGCTGCGGCGACTACGCCATCCTCGCCATGGTCCGCAAGGTCCTCGCCCAGCGCAACATTCCCAAGGAGAAGTACGTCTTCGTCTCGGGCATCGGCTACTCCAGCCGCTTCCCGTACTACATGGAGACGTACGGCATGCACAGCATCCACGGCCGCGCGCCCGCGGTGGCGACCGGCGTGCGCTGCGCCAACCCGGAACTCCAGGTGTGGGTGATCACGGGCGACGGCGACGGGCTGTCGATCGGCGGCAACCACATGATGCACGCCATCCGCCGCAACATGGACATGCGCGTGCTCCTCTTCAACAACCGCATCTAC
>CAZZPX010000295.1:2125-4890 GCA_964655955.1 uncultured Phycisphaerales bacterium
AGCTCAAGAAGACCAAGTCCACCCCCATGGGCTCGATCGACCTGCCCCTGCACTCGACGAGCTTCGCGCTCGGTTGCGGCGCGACGATGGTCGCGCGCTGCACGGACGTGAACCGCGGCGGCATGAACCTGCTCCCCGACGTGCTCGAGGCCGCCGCCGATCATCGCGGCACCGCCTTCGTCGAGATCTACCAGGACTGCAACGTCTTCAACCACGCCACCTTCTTCTACGCCACCGAGAAGGACACCGCCAAAGAAACCACGATCCACGTCCAGCACGGCAAGCCCCTCATCTTCGGCGCGGAAAACAACAAGGGCATCGTCTACGACGGCACGAATCTCGACATCGTCAGCCTCAAGGACGTGAAGGAAGACGACCTGCTCTTCCACGACGAGACCGATCCCAAGATCGCTTTCCTGCTCAGCCAGATGCGCTACCCCGAGTTCCCCGAACCCATGGGCGTCATCTACCGCGTGCAGCAGCCCACGTACCACGACCTGCTCTTCGGCCAGATCCACACCGCCATCGAGCGCTTCGGCAAGGGCGACCTCGAGAAGCTCTTCAATGAAGGCGACACCTGGGTCGTCACCGGCGACGAAGGGGAAGAATAACCCCTTCGGGTCGAACCGCACCACGACAGTTTCGCGCAACGCTGGCGTCCCGAATGGGCGCCGGTCTTTTCGTGCAGCGCTCGAAGTCCGCCGGCGCGAGCAACCTTGATACGAAGCGGCGCGGCTTCGCCGCGCTTCCGCATTACGACTCGCGCGCCAGCAGCCAGCGCAATTCCGGTCGCCGCGTCAGCAGTGTCGCAGCGCTGAAGATGAGCATGCCCACAGCGACGAGGATCGCCAGGTGCGTCGCCCACGCCGACCATTCGCGTGCTGCCCCGAGCCAGTGCTGGGTCAGCCACAGGGCGACGCCCATCAGGCCGCTCGAGAAGAAGATCCACGCGCAGCCCAGGATCGTCGGGCGATCCAGGACGTGCGGCTGCGACCGGTCGGACGCGGCAACCGCTCCCTTACGGTCGCGGCTCGTTGGGGACTCGCGGCTCGTTCGATCGACGCCGAGGCGGCGGTCGAGGACGAAGAGCAGCGCGCACGTCTGCAGGATCGCGCAGGCAGCCGTCGCCACGGCCAGGCCGATCTCGCCCCACACCCAGATCAGGATCAGGTTCAGCAGCAGATTCAAGGCAACGAACGACACGGAGATGCGTACGGGCGTCCTGCTGTCGCCATGCGCGTAGTAGGCGCGCGTGAGCAGGTGATTGACGCTGTAGGCCCAGACGGCGGTGGAGTACGCGGCCAGCACGGCGCCCACGCGCTGAACGCCCTCGATGTCGAAGCGGCCGCCGAGAAAGAGCGTGGCGGCGAGCGGCCGGGCCACGACGAGCAGTCCCACGCTCGCCGGCAGGGCGATGAAGAGCGACAGGCGCAGCCCGCGCTGCAGCGTGTCGGTAAAGGCCGGCCGATTCGAGGCGAGGCGCGACAGGCTGGGGTAGATCGCCGTCGCGATGGCGATGCCGAACACGCCCAGGGGAAACTGATACAGCCGCTGCCCGTAATACAGCACGGCGTTGGACGCCTCATCGAGCGGATAGGCCAGTCCGCCGAGCCAGCCCGGCAGCCACTCGGGAAGCGTCGGCCCGAAAGTAACGGGATACCCCGCGATCAACCCGTCGAGGAAGGTGCTGAACTGCAGCGCCCCCAGGCCCAGCAGCATCGGCCCGGCGAAGCGCAGCATCTTCCGCAGGTGCGCGCCCGCTCCCGCGAGCGGGCCGCGCCACTCGATCACTCGGCGCAGCGCCCACGCCGACCAGGCGACCTGCAGCACGCCCGCGATCAGAACGGACACGGCCACCGCCCAGATGCTGTTCAGGAGGGCGAGGGCGGCGGTGATGATGCAGACATTGAGGACGATGGGCGAGCCGGCGGTCGGCGCGAAACTGCCGTGCGTCTGCAGCATCCCTCCCAGCAGCGCCACCGCGCAGATGAGCGGCATGTAGGGAAGCATGAGCATCGCCAGGCGGATGGCGAGACCCCCCGTCTCCGCAGCCGGTGTGAGCAGAAGCAGCGCCAAGAGCGCCTCCCCGGCGAGCGTGAGCAGCAGCAGCACGACCATGATGCTGAGCAAGACCAACCGGGCGAAGCGACGGGCGGCAGGGGGGTCGGTCTCGAGCAGTTCGGCGTAGAGGGGGATGAACGCCGCGGACAGCGCTCCCTCGCCGAACAGCCGGCGAAGCAGGTTGGGAAGGAGAAACGCCAGGGCGAAACTGGACCAGATCGGCCCAACGCCGAACACGCGCGAGCAGACCATGTCCCGCACCAGGCCGAGCACCCGGCTGGCCAGTGTCAGGGCGGCGACGACGCGCGCGCCGGAGATGAACGAGGTGGGACGGGCGGCGGGCATCGATCCACACGATACCGCCGCGCGTTCGCGTTCACGAAGCGCCCAATGAAGCGGTGGGCGAGAGCTGGAAAGCGACATGCGAGTCCAACATCGGGGCGGCCATGCCGGGTCGGCCTGCAGTTGCCTGGAACCGCCGACGCTTCCGCCGCGCATGGTAGTCCGAGCACGATTCAGGCGAATTCTTGCGGTGATTCACCCCCGAGCAGGTAGGATTGGCGGGGGAGGCGAACATTTCACGACCACGGCAGGCGAGGTCCATGAACAGAGCGCATCGACGATTGACGGGTTTCACGCTGATCGAATTGCTGGTGGTGGTGGCGATCATCGCGCTGCTGATCGGGATTCTGCTGCCCGCGCTC
>CAZZPX010000296.1:0-4883 GCA_964655955.1 uncultured Phycisphaerales bacterium
GACATTGACGTTGAAGGCGTTCCCCAGCACGACGTTGGCCGTCTTGCGCGCCACGCCGCGCAGCGTCAGTAGCTCTTCCATCGTGCGCGGCACCTCGCCGCCGAACTTCTCGACGATCTCCTTCATCGCGTGATAGATCGCCTTCGCCTTGTTGCGGAAGAGGCCGATTGTCTGGATGTACGGCTCGATCATCTGCGGCGTCATGCCCGGTTTGACGTAGTCCGCGGGCGTGGGAAAGGCGGCGAAGAGCGCCGGCGTCGCCTTGTTGACGCCCACGTCCGTCGACTGGGCGCTGAGGATCGTCGCGATCAGAAGCTCATGCGACGAGCGAAAGTCAAGCGCGCAGCTCGCGTCCGGGTAGCGCCGGCAGAGCGCGCTGTAGAGGGCGAGGGCGCGCTTCTTCTCGGAGGCGGTGCGTGCGGGCAAGTCGAACGGGATATCGCCCGCAGCCGGCGCGGATGGGGATTTCTTCGCCGTCTTCGTGCCGCTCCTGGAGGTTTTCTTCGCCATGGGAGCAGTGTAGCAGTTGCGACGCGCGCGGCGCTTCCCGGGGCGGCTGCTGTGGCCGGGACGCGGCGCGGCTGCGCCTCGGCTCAGGTGATTCGCAGCGAGAACTGATACGTGCCCGGGTTATTGCCGCGGGTGGCGATTTCAAGGAAGTAGGTCGCGCCCGCGCTCACCTCGGTGGTGAGGGGGTTGAAGTTGTCGGTCGTGCCGGCCTTGCGGGCGATTCGCCTGCCATCCGCCGAATAGACCGTGACGCGGGGCCGAATCGTCCCGCCGCCCAGGAATTCGTCGACGGTGAATGTTCCGGATACAGCGGCGGTGAAGGCAAAGAGATCGTTATCGCGGCGATCGAGAATTTCGCCGCTCAATGCCACCGTCGCGCCGGCGATCTCCCCCAGCTCATCGGCGCTCTGCAGATCGTGGTTGCCGTCCAACTCGACCTCGACCGTGTACTCGCCGGTGGAGCGGCCGCGATGCGACTCTACGACGAGGTAGTAGTCCGTTCCGGCCTGCAGATCCTCGCGCAGTTCGGCGCCGTCGCCGCGATCGCGCGCCGCGCCGACGCGGTTCAAGGAGCCGCCCTCCTCTGCATAGAGCGTGGCGGAGGTCATGAGTTCACCGCCGGTGGCAACGGCGGCGAAGTAGCCGCTCGTGTATCCGGCGGGCGCGGTGAAGGTGTAGAAGTCGTGGTCGAGTTGCGAGGAGACTTCGCCGGCGACCTCAGCGATCAGCCCATCCACTTCCGATCCGATGATCGTCTGCGTGAGCGTGAGGCCGTCCGCCGCGCTCGCGCCGCCAAGATCGTCGTAAGCCAAGTTGATGGCATAGTCGCCGGTGCTGCGGCCGCGCGCCTCGGCGAGGACGAGCACCTCCTGGCCGGCTGCGACTTCGAATCGTCCGAAAGGCAGGCTGCCTCCCTTGCCCGTGCTGCGGCTGAGCAGTTCGCCGCTGGCGGCATTGAAGAAGCTGAGCTTCATCCGCATGCCGTCCTCACCGGTCATGTCGTACAGCACTGCACTCGTGAGTTGCGGCGTGAAGGCGAACCAGTCGGCGTCGCGATTGTGCTGCAGTTCGCCCAGGACCTCGATGGGATCGAGCGACAGGTCGCCGAGATCGTCGGCGCCCGCGGCGCTGTCGTTGCCGTCCAGTTCCACCTCGATGGTATAGCTGCCCGTCGACTGGCCGCGCTGCGACTCGACGACGAGGAAGTACTGCGTGCCGGGCGTGAGGTCGGCGCGAATCTCCGCACCGTCGCCACGATCGCGGGCATTGCGCAGGCGTTGCAGCGTGCCGCCCTGGTCGGCATAGAGCGTGGCGGAGGTGGAGAGTCCGCCGCCGCTTGCCGCCACCCGGAAGAATCCGCTGGTGTAGCCGCTCGCAGGCGTGAAGCTGTAGAAGTCCTGATCGAGATTCGAGGAGATCGCGCCCGTCACACCACCGGTGAGCCCGTCGCTCTCCGAGCCCTGCGGCGTCACCGCCAGGTCCAGCGGGTCGGCGGCAGAGGCGGCGCCGAAGTCGTCGAGCCCGAGATTGACGGTGTAATCGCCCATCGAATTGCCCCGCGCCTCGGCGAGCATCAACACGGTGCGACCGGCAGTGATCTCGAACCGGCCGTACGGCAGGCTGCCGCCCCGGCCGGCGCTGCGACTGAGCAGTTGTCCGCTGGCGGCGTCGACGAACGTCAGCTGCATGCGCATGCCGTCCTCAGCGCTCGTGTCGTAGAGCAGCGCGCCGGAGGTGGCCGGCGTGAAGCTGAACCAGTCGTCGTCGCGGCGGTGCAGCAGTTCGCCGCCGACTGTCAGAGTCGTCGCGAACGCACCCAGGGGCGCCGGCGAGGACATGCTCGAGTTGCTGTCGACTTCGACGACGAGGTCATACCCGCCGCTGCTGCGGCCGCGCAGCGAGGCGAGGTCGAGGACGTACTGCACGCCGGCCTGCAGCGTGGTGGTGAAGCTGGCGCCGGCGCCGTTGCGATCGACGCTCCGCTTGACGCGGTTCAGCAAGCCACTCTGATACGTGTAGACATTCATCTCGCCCTGCAGGCCGCCCAGCGCGGTGAAGCTGAAAGCGGTGTCGCCGCCTGTGGCAGGCGTGAAGGTGTAGAAGTCGCGATCGAGCAGGCTGCCGATGTCGGCGCTGGCGAGGAAGCGCAGGGCGTCGCCCTCGTCGCCAAGATCGACGAGATCCGCCGGGATGACGTTTGCATCCTGGAATCGCCCGTCCGGATCGTAGGCGACGTCGAGCACGAAGCCGCCGACGGCGTTGCCCTGCGCCTTGACGACGACTTCGTACGTCACGCCCGCGGTCCCGATGAAGCTGACCGAAGCGGGCAGGCCCTGGCGTACATTGGTGTTGGCCGGGCGCGTGAGGCGCTGGCCCGTCGCCTGGTGGTAGAGTTCGATTCGTCCCGCCGGATCGACACCGTCGAGGCTGACGATGAATGCGCCTGTAAGCGTCGGCTCGACGATGAAGCGCCGCTCGCTGCCTCGGCCGGTGAGATTCCCGTTGAAGGTCAGTCCTTCTTCGCCCAGACCGGTGCCGAGCACTTCGACATCGAACTCCTCCTGGGAGACGTTGCCGGCGACATCCGTGGCAGCCGCGACGAAGTGCTGGATGCCGACCTGTGTGTCGAGCGGCGTCCAGGTGATCACGCCGGTCGTCGGATTCACCGTCGCGCCGGCGGGGGCCTGGGCCAGGCTGTAGATCACCTGCTTGCCCGCATCCTCGTCGTCGGACTCGAGGTCTTCGTCGAAGGGCTGGCCCGCGCTGACGGAGAAGCTGTCCAGTGCCTCGATGATCGGTCCGAAGGTGTCCACCTGGATCGACAGGGCGAGCGAGGCATTGGAGGTGAAGGCGCCCACGGTCTGCGTGGCGGTGATCTGGTAGGTTCCGTCGGCGAGCGCGGCTGTGCCGTTCGTTGTGATCAGGATCGAGTCGTCTCCGTCGCCAACCACGCCCTGGCCGATGAGCGTCGAACCGGCGTAGACGCGAATCGTCGCATCCGCCAGCACGTCGTCGACGCGCAGCGACATCTTCTTCTGGTTGGAGCTGTTGTTGCGGTTCGTGATGTTGTCGGTGTTCGAGAGGCCTGTGTCGCTGGTGGCGGCGAGATCGACGCCGCTCGGCGCGAGGGGCACGACTGTGATCGCAAAACTTCGCGTCGTGACGTTTCCGGCGACGTCGGTCACCGTCACGACAAACGGATTCTCGCCGACGTCAGCGCCCGTTGGATTCCAGTTGATGACGCCGGTCACCGCGTTGAGCGTCGCACCGCCCGGCGCCTGGGTGAAGGCGTAGCGGGGGTCGGCCTCATCGTCCTCGTCGTCGCTGCCGAGATCGATGCTGACAGGCGTGCCTTGCGTCACCGTCGCGTCGCTTGCCCCGGTGAGCGTCGGTGCGTGCGTGTCGATGGTGATGATCAGCGCCTGGCTCGCGGCGGAGGTCGCGCCGTCCCTGGCCTGCTTGGCGGTGATGGCGACCTCGCCGTCGAGAAGCAGCGTCTGTCCGCTGGTGAGCACGGTGACGCTGGTGTCGCCGTCCGCGACGACGCCGCTGCCGATCGGCACGCCGTTGGCGTAGATCGTCACCGTCGCGCCCGCCTCCACGCCGCTCACCACGAAGCCGAGGCGCGCGGCGAGATCCTCGTTGTTGAGATTCGTCACACGATCCGTGTTCGAACGGCCCGTGTCATAGGCGGCGGCAAGCTGCACGGAACTCGGCGTCAGGGGCACGGCAGTTCCGTTCACGTCGACTATCAGCGAGTCCGGCGAACCGCCCGGGGCCGTGAGCGAAAGCTGATCCGCATGCGTGCCGCTCGCCGTTGGTGCGTAGGTGATCGTGAAGGCGGCGCTCTCGCCGGGCTGGAGCACCCAGTCGTCCTGGTCGCCCTGACCGTTGGCGGGTGTGAGCGAGAAGGGGGCGGCAAGGCCCTGCGCCAGCGTGATCGTCACCGCCTCCGTGCCGCGGTTGACCACGAGAAAGTCCTGGCTCTTCTGCTGACCGGCGCTGACGTTGCCGAAGTCGAAGACCTGGGCCGGCGTCTCGTTCCCGTCGTCGAGCACGACCTCCCACACGGCGCCCTGCGTGAGCGGCGCGTACTGCACCAGCGAGGAGATGCGCCTCATCACCACGAGGTTCTCGTTGTCAATGTCATCCTCGACATCACGCAGCGGCAGGTTCGGGAACGTCTGCCCCGCGTTCACCGTACCCAGCGAGGCGATGTGGTCCATCACCTCCAGGCCCGCCGCCGCCACGATCTCGCCGAACGTCGTGAAGCCGCCGTTCTGCGCGTCGAGGTTGTCGCTGTTGTCGTAGTTGTTGAAGAACCACTGGTTGGTGGCGGAATTCGGCTGGCCGGCCTTCTTCGCCATCGCGAT
>CAZZPX010000297.1:0-4859 GCA_964655955.1 uncultured Phycisphaerales bacterium
GCCGCATTCGTTGCGGTCGGCATGTCGTCCTCCCAGCCTTCCCACTTCACTATACGGCCGTATCGGGAATTCCCCAAGTGAATCCCGGGCAGAAGCGCCGGATGCGACAGCGCGCGACGCCGCCCGTGTGCGTCGGTCCGTCTGCGAAAGATTTTGGGAGTCGATGGCGAGCTGGCGCTGCGTCAGTTCGTCGCCGGCGGATACTCCGGGGCCGGACGCAAGGTCATGACGACCCGTCGAGAGTGCTCGTCGGGAACCGAGATCTGGCTGTCAAGGCGACCGAAGAGGAAGCGCTCCGGAGAGATGCGGTACTCCATCAGGTCGGGCAGGTAGACGGGGTCGTCGCCCTTGCCCTCGCGAAAGCTCATGGTGAGCTGATGGCCGACCGGCACGTCCACCGACCAGATCGCCTCGTCGCTGCGCGTGTCGATGAGCGTGATGGTCTTGGGCGTGTTCGCGGTGCTGAGGTAGGTGAAGGTGTTGGCGCTGCGGAAGTTGCCGCCCGGGTAGTAGGCGGACTTGCAGCCGCTGAGGACGAGCATCGCCGCCGCGGACGCTCCGATGAGCACTGCACGCCAGTTTCGCATGAACCATCTCCTTCCGGTCGCAGTCAGCCAGCATAGCGGCTTTGAGCGGCCGCTACATCTCCCATCGGCAGGTCGGGGGGTGGACCTGTCGGCGAATCGGCCCGCGGCTGACCAGTGTGCTACGTCCGCCGGGCCGGAGGGTTCGCCCCCGGCCGGACCCGTGGCTATTCTGCACGCATGGAGCGGCAGCCGCGCATCGGCCTGGGCTACGACCTGCACCGCCTCGAGCCGCGGCGCGATGCTGATGCGCAAGCCGCGAAGCCGCTTGTGCTTGGGGGAATCAGGATCGACGCGGACTGCGGACCAGTCAGTCACTCGGACGGCGACGTGCTGATGCACGCCCTCACCGACGCCATTCTCGGGGCGCTGGGTGAGCCGGACATCGGCACGCTCTTTCCCGACACGGCGTCCGAGAATGCCGGCCGGGACTCGCGCGACTTCCTGGAAGAGGCGGTGCGGCGAATGGCTGCAACAGGAAGCGCGATCGGAAACGTCGACCTGACCCTGATCATGGAGCGGCCGAAGATCAGCCCGTACAAGGACCAAATCTGCAGGAATCTGGCGCTGCTGCTGGGGGTGCGGCGGGACCAGGTGAACCTCAAGGGCAAGACGCACGAAGGCGTGGACGCGGTGGGGGAGGGGCGGGCCATGGAGGCTCACGCAGCGGTGCTGCTCGTGCCGTCGGGCGGGCCCGCCTCGCGCCACTGATCACCCCCGATGGGCCGAAACAGCGAAGGAACAGGCGATGGACGAGATGCAGACGAGACAGGCAATGGCGGCGGCGACTGCCTGGCAGGAAGCGGCGGCGCTGGCGGCCCGCCTGCACCAGGGTCAGATGCGCAAGGACGGCGAGACGCCCTATGTCTCACACGTCTATCGCGTCACGCTGACCGTCTGCCACCTCTTCGGCTGCGACGACCCGACCGCCCTGACCGCCGCCCTGCTGCACGACCTCATCGAGGACACCACCGCCGACTACGAGGACATCGAGGAGGAGTTCGGCTCCGAGGTCGCGGACATCGTGGCCGCCCTCTCCAAGGACATGCGCCGCCCCGAGCCGATCCGCGAGAAACTCTACGATGAGGGCCTCGAAGAGGCGGTGTGGCAGGCGAAGCTGATCAAGCTCGCCGACACCTACGACAACTACTGCGACCAGGCGCGGGGCGGCAAGCAGCACGTCTCGCTGGAGAAGGCGATCGAACGCATGCAGCGGGCGCTCGCGATCGCCGGCGACGATCCGCGCCTCGCGCGCGGCGTGGCGATCGTGCGAGCGGCCGTCCAGGAAGCCTCAGCGCACACACGTTCGCACCACGAGGGCATTCGCCCCGGGCCATCCAGGCCCCCGCGATCTTAGCCCCGGGCCATTCAGGCCCGGGGGAGATGCGCACGGCCGCTCGGTGGTTCCACCACCATCGTCCCCTCCGCTCACTTCCGCCGCGCGCGACCGAACCGGGCGACGCCAAATCCGACGCCGCTTCCGGCCATGCCCATTCCCGCCGCGATCGGTCCCATCGCGATCCAATTGTCAGCATCCGGCGAGGAGCAGCAGGTAATGCTCACGAGAAGCGGGAACGCGGGGTAGGCGAAAGCGAAGAGAAGCGCAAAGCGAGGGGCCTTGAATGTCGCTCCGAGCGCAAGCAGAGCCGGGAGCGCGAACTGATGTACGACTGCCAGATTCCGCGCGGCCGGATGCTCGCCGATCCCCATCATGAGCAGGAGGACCGTCACACACGCCCCCAGCGCGCAGCAACCCGCCGCTGCAACCCACGCGCTCCCCACCTCCATCCGCCTTGTCTCCAGGCGATAGCGCGCGAAGAGCTGCGAGCGACTCCACCTGCGTCCGCATTCGGGGCAGCGCACCGCCTCCTTCACCGTAGGCAACGGATACCCGCACGTCGGACAAGGCTCCATCGACGACGGCTGTGCAGTCATGGCGCCTCCGCTTCGGGCGCGACGAGAGGGCAGCCATTGTACCACGTGAGAGTTGGCCGGCGAGGGTGATGACTGCGCCGAACCGCCCGCACCGGCGCCGCGTATCATGCGGCGAGGCTGACACTGCCGCGACACTTTTCCCATCAATACAGCGTCGCAGTTGCGCCCGGACTCTTCGCCCCCCGCCTTCGAGACCCGCCCCGCATGATCGAGACCGCTGATGTTCGTGTCGACTACGAGGACCTGACCGCGGTCAGCGATCTCAATCTCTCCATCCCCGCGGGCGAAGTGTTCGGGCTGATCGGCCCCAACGGCGCGGGCAAGACCAGCCTCATCCGCGTCCTCGCCACGCTGCTCACGCCGACCTACGGCGAGGTGCGCATCGGCGGCATCGACGCAGAGGAGCATCCGGCACAAGTTCGCGAGATCCTGGGCTACATGCCCGACATGGCGCCCGTGCGCGACGACCTGCGCTGCTGGGAATTCCTCGACCAGTTCGCCGGGGCGTACGGCCTGCCGCGCAAGGTTCGCCGCGACCGCATCGAAGAGGGCCTCGCCAAGGTCAAGCTGGAAGGCAAGCGCAACGCCATGGCGGGCACGCTCTCGCGCGGCATGAAGCAGCGCCTCGTCCTCGCCAAGACGCTCCTCTCCGATCCCAAAGTACTGCTGCTCGACGAACCGGCGAGCGGGATCGATCCGATCGGCCGCATCGAACTGCGCAAGGTCCTCGTCGCCGAGGCGGCGAAGGGCAAGACCGTCCTCATTTCCTCGCACATCCTCACGGAGTTGTCAGCCTTCTGCACGTCGATCGGCATCATGGAGCGCGGCAGGCTGAAGATCAGCGGACCCGTCAAGAAGATCATCAGCGAGATGAGCCTGGTGCGGCGGTTCGTGATCGAACTGCTCGACACGCCGACGCCCGACGGCGAGTGGATCGCGACGCACTCGAAAGTGCGTGACGTCGTGCGCGAGCCCGGCCGCATCGCCCTGAACTTCGACGGCACGGATGCAGAGGCGGCGGAACTGCTGCGGGAACTGGTTCGCCGCGAGGTGCCGGTCAAGGCGTTCTACGAGCGCAAGATGGACGTGGAGGAGATTCTGCTGCAGGTGGGCGCGGAGGAGGTGTCATGACGGCGCTGACGGGCTGGACCAACCTGGTCGTGCCGCTCAACCCGATCTTCGTGCGCGGCTTGCGCTCGCGCCTGCGCCTCAAGCATCTGTTGTCGTGGGGCACGATCACCATCACAGTCACCGCGTTCGTCTGCGTGCTGATCTACCTGACGATGACGGAGCGCGAGCTGACCGACCCGCAGACCGCGGCGAAGACGATGATCGTGCCGCTCATCGTGATCCAGGGCGTCATCCTCATGCTGCTGGGGTCGGGTGCGGTGGCGGCGAGCGTCTCGCACGATCGTGACAAAGGCCTGCTCGATTACCACCGCATGACGCCCATGTCGCCCACCGCGAAAATCCTCGGCTACATGTTCGGCCTGCCCGCGCGCGAGTATGTCCTCTTCGCGCTCACCTTGCCGTTCCTTGGCTTCGCCGTACACAGGAGCGGCCTGCCGTTGCGCACCATCCTGCACTTCTACGCTGTCTTCTTCACCTCGGTGTGGCTATATCACCTGACCGGGATGGTGGCGGGGATGCTCTCAAGCAAACCGCGCCTGGCGTCGCTCTCCTCGCAGGGGCTGGTCGTGCTACTGTATCTCATCCTGCCGCAGTTGTCCGTCTTCGGCCTGACGTTTCTCGAGTTTCTCACGGTTCGGCCGACGTTGTACGGCATGGTGCTGCACGAACTGCACCAGATCGGCCCGGCGCTGGACGCGGCGGCGCGGCGGACGCTGCCCGACATCGCGCGCTACCAGGAAGTGCCGTTCTTCAATCTCGTCCTGCATCCGACGGCCTTCACGCTCCTCGTGCAGGGCTTCCTGCTCAGCGCGCTCTTCGCCATCGTGCATCGCAAGTGGTGCGACATCGAGGCGCACGCGTTCTCGAAACTGCAGGGGCTCTTCGTCTATGCGGTCACGTCGTTCTTCCTGGTCGGCAGCCTGTGGCCGATTCTGCGGCGGGCGGAGACCTTCGAGGCGTTCCTCGCGCGCAACCAGGACATGATGCGCGAGTTCGAGCCGCGGCAGATCCTGCTCATCCTGCTGACGGTGATGTTGTCGCTCTCGGGATGCATCGCGCTGCTGTTGCTGCACCTGGTGACGCCGTCCAGGTACGTCGCGGTCAAGGGGTATCGCCGCGCCCGCAAGCTGTCGCTGCGCGGGCTGCATCCGAGCAGCGATGCGGCGTCGAGCCTGCCGCTCGTGCTCGCCATGATCGCGCTTAACGCCG
>CAZZPX010000298.1:0-3853 GCA_964655955.1 uncultured Phycisphaerales bacterium
ACGCCGAGGTCTCACAGCTCGCGGCGGCGCTCACGCGCAAGTGGCAGCTTCGCCAGGAGTCGCAACTGCGCGAGCAGGAACTGCAGCGCATGGTGGAGGAGCGCACCCACGACCTGCAGCGCACCAACAGCGAACTCGAACAGCAGGTCACGCAGCGACAGGCCGCCGAGGATCGCCTGCGCCATGACGCCACGCACGACACGCTGACCGGCCTGCCCAACCGCGCGATGCTCCTGCAGCGGCTCGGCGACTGCGTCGAGCGCGCCCGGCGCAGCGATGACTACAGCTTCGCCATCCTCTTCCTCGACATCGACAACTTCAAGGTCGTCAACGACAGTCTCGGCCACGACGTCGGCGACGAATTCCTCATCCAGGTCGCCTCGCGACTCATCGCCAGCCTGCGCGCGCTCGATCGCGTCGTCCGCATCGGCGCGGACACGACGGCCCGGCTCGGCGGCGACGAATTCATCGTCCTCCTCGAGGGGCTCAAGCGACCGGGCGACTGCAGCATCGTCGCCGAGCGCATCCAGGAGCAGTTGCGCAGACCCTTCCAGATCCACGGACACCAGCTCGTCACCTCGGCGAGCATCGGCATCGCCATCGGCGGCCAGCACGACACCACGCCCGAGGAACTCCTGCGCGACGCGGACACCGCCATGTATCGCGCCAAGATGAGCGGCAAGGCCCAGCACGCGGTCTTCGACAACGACATGCACGCAGCCGTCATTCGACGCATGAGCCTGGAGAGCGAGCTGCGCCTGGCGATCGAGAAGGAACAGCTCGAACTCGTCTATCAACCGATCGTCGACCTGCGCACCGCCGCACTCATCGGCTTTGAGGCGCTGCTGCGCTGGCGGACGGCGGATCGCGGCTACGTCTCGCCCGACGAATTCGTGCCCGTCGCCGAGGAAACCGGGCTCATCGTCGCGATCGGCAACTGGGTGCTCGACACCGCCTGCCGACAGATCGCCGCCTGGAACGCCGCCTGCCCACAGCGCGAGATCTTCGTCAGCGTCAATCTCTCGAAGCGCCAGGTGGCGGAGTACGGCCTCGTCGACGACATCAAGCGCACGCTCGAGCGCCACCGGTTGCGCGGCAGGCAACTCAAGCTCGAGATCACAGAGTCCGTCATCATGGAGAATCCCGAGTCGATCACCGATTCGCTGCGCAAGGTACGCGATCTCGGGATCGAGCTGTACATGGACGACTTCGGGACCGGGCATTCGTCCTTGAGCTGTCTGCATCGCTTCCCCATCGACGTGCTCAAGATCGACAAGTCGTTCGTGGACACGATGGGCGCCAACCGCGACTACGCCGCCGTCATCGCCGCCATCATCGCCCTGGCGCACAACCTGCGGGCGCGGGTGACGGCAGAGGGCGTGGAGACGGCGAGCCAGTTGGCGCAGCTTCTCGCCCTCGAATGCGACTACGGCCAAGGCTATCACTTCGCCAAGCCCATGCCTCCCGCCGGAGCGCTTGCCGTGCTCGAAAGCAGCGAGCCGTGGCGGAGAGCCGGCTGAGCAGAGATGAAGAAGCACGAATGACGAGGAGCTGTCGCACACCGACGCCACGCCTCTCGGTGATGCGCTCTTGGCTCAGGCGCCACTCCCGCCGGGCCGGTGCCCGGCCTTGGTCATCTCGTCATCCGCCATTCGTCACTTGGCATTCCTCATTTGTCACTTGCCGACATCGCCTCGACCGTCATCGGCTCGCCGCGCTGCGCGCGCAGGGCCTCGACGAGGGCCTCGGCGCCGGCGAGCGTGGTGACGGTGGGCACCTGGTAGCGCTGGCCGGACCGCCGCAGCGCCACCTCGTCATAGCGCGACGCCTTGCCCAGGGGCGTGTTGATGATGAGTTGCACCGAGCCGTTCTTGATCGCGTCGACGATGTTGGGCCGGCCTTCGTTGACCTTGTAGATCTCCTCCGCCTCGATGTCCGCCTCGCGCAGCACCTCCGCCGTGCCGCGCGTACAGAGCAGCCGAAACCCCAGCTCGACCAGATCGCGCGCCAGCGTCGCGCCGTGCGGCTTATCGTGATCGTTCAGACTCAGGAAGATCACGCCCTCGCGCGGCAGGCGCATGTTCGTGGCCAGCTTCGCCTTGGCGAACGCCTGCCCCAGACTCGAGGCGACGCCCATCACTTCGCCCGTCGATTTCATCTCCGGCCCGAGAATCACATCCTCCTCCGGGAAGCGACTGAAGGGCAGCACGACGTCCTTCACGTGCACGCGCTTCGGCGTCACCTCGCGCACGCCCTGCTCCTCGAGCGACACGCCGGCAGCGACGCGCGCCGCCACGTCGGCCCAGGCGACGCCCGTCGCCTTGGAAAGGAAGGGCACGGTGCGCGAAGCGCGCGGGTTCGCCTCCAGCACGTACACCTCGCCGTCCTTGACGGCATACTGCACGTTGATCAGGCCGCGCACGCCGATCTCTTCGGCGAGCGCCTTTGTATAGCTGCGCATGCGTTCGACAAGCTCCGGCGCGAGGCTGTGCGGCGGGAAGACCGCGCAGGAGTCGCCGGAGTGCACGCCCGCGCGCTCGATGTGCTGCATCACGCCCGCGATCAGCGTCGTTGCACCGTCGCTCACCGCATCGACATCGACTTCGATCGCGTCCTCGAGAAAGCGATCGACGAGCAGCGGGTGATCCTCACTCGTCTCCACCGCTTCGCGAACATAGCGCCGGACCTGCTCCGCGTCATGGGCGACCGCCATGGAGCGCCCGCCCAGCACATACGACGGCCGCAACAGCACGGGAAAACCGATGCGCTCGGCGATCTCCAGCGCTTCCTCCGCGCTGTGCGCCAGGCCGTGCGCCGGCTGGGCAATGTCCAGCCTGTCGAGCAGCGCCCCGAAGCGCTCGCGGTCCTCGGCGAGATCGATCGCATCGGGCGACGTGCCCAGGATGCGCACGCCCGCTTCCTCCAGCGCCCGCGCGATCTTCAGCGGCGTCTGCCCGCCGAATTGCACGATGAGCCCTTCCGGCCGCTCGACCGCCGCGATATTGAGAACGTCCTCCAGCGTCACGGGATCGAAATACAGGCGGTCCGCCGTGTCGTAATCCGTCGACACCGTCTCGGGGTTGCAGTTGACGAGAATCGACTCGATGTCGAGATCGCGCAGGGCGAAGACGGCCTGGCAGCAGCAGTCGTCGAACTCGATTCCCTGCCCGATGCGGATGGGCCCGCCGCCCAGAATCATGATCTTGCGGCGCTGCGTCGGGTTCGCCTCCGTGTGCTCGGCGTAGGTCGAGTAGAAATACGGCGTATAGGCCTCAAACTCCGCGGCACAGGTGTCGACCTGCTTGAAGACGGGACGGATGTTGAGTGATTCGCGGCGCTGTCGCACGTTCGATTCCGATGCACCGGCAAGCCGGCCGATCTGCGCATCGGAGTATCCCCACTGTTTGGCCCGGCGCAGCAGTTCAGCCGGCATTGTCGCCAGGCGCTGCCGGGATAGTTCGTCATCGCACTCGACGAGCTGCGCGACCTGATCGATGAACCACGGGTCAATGCGCGTCAGGCGCGCCGCCTCTTCGACGGACATGCCCTGCGCCAGCGCCTCGCGCACGTGGAAGAGTCGATCCCAGGTCGGCTGGCGCAGGCGGGCGATGAGCCGCTGCGCCTCGAGCTTCACCTTGCCGTTCGCCGTTTCCAGCCCGGCGACGCCGACATCGAGCGAGCGCATCGCCTTCTGCAGCGCTTCCTTGAAGTTGCCGCCCAGCGCCATCACCTCGCCGACCGACTTCATCGATGTGGTCAGCACCCGATCCGACAGCGGAAACTTGGCGAAATCCCAGCGGGGAATCTTCACGACGACATAGTCAATGCTCGGCTCGAAGCAGGCCGGCGTCTC
>CAZZPX010000298.1:3863-4840 GCA_964655955.1 uncultured Phycisphaerales bacterium
CGCGTGATGTCGTTGCGGATCTCGTCGAGGGTGAGCCCCACGGCGAGCTGCGCCGCGATCTTGGCGATCGGAAAGCCCGTCGCCTTGCTGGCGAGAGCCGAACTGCGGCTGACGCGCGGATTCATCTCGACGATCAGCACTTCGCCCGTCTGCGGATGCACGGCGAACTGGATGTTGCTCCCGCCCGTCTCCACCCCCACCGCCCGGATCACGCGAAACGCCCAGTCGCGCATCTTCTGGTATTCGCGGTCGGTGAGCGTCATGGCGGGTGCGACGGTGATCGAATCGCCGGTGTGCACGCCCATGGCGTCGAGGTTCTCGATGGAGCAGATGACCACGGCGTTGTCGGCGCGGTCGCGCATCACCTCCAGCTCGAACTCCTTCCAGCCGATCACGCTGCGTTCGACCAGCACCTGCCGCACCGGCGAGAGATCGAGAGCGCGGGCGAGTTTTTCGCGGAATTCCTCGATGTTGTAGGCGATGCCGCCCCCTTCCCCGCCGAGCGTAAATGCCGGCCGCAGAATCGCGGGAAAGCCGACGTCGGCAACGATCGCCTCGCCTTCGTCGACGCTGCGCGCGAAGCCGCCGGCACAGACGGGCAGCTCCACTTCCGCCATCTTCTCCGCAAAGAGCTGGCGATCCTCCGCGGTCTTCACCGCCTCGATGTTCGCGCCGATGAGCTGCACGTTGTACTTCTCAAGCACGCCCTCTTCGTACAGCCTGACCGCGAGATTCAAGGCCGTCTGCCCGCCGACGGTCGGGAGCAGCGCATCGGGCCGTTCCTTCTCGATCACCTTCGCAACGAACTCCGGCGTGAGCGGCTCGATGTACGTGGCGTCGGCGATCTTCGGGTCCGTCATGATCGTCGCGGGGTTTGAATTGACGAGCACGACGCGATACCCCAGAGACCGCAGCGCCTGCCGCGCCTGCGTGCCGGAGTAGTCGAACTCGCAGGCCTGTCCGATGACGATCGGCCC
>CAZZPX010000299.1:0-4837 GCA_964655955.1 uncultured Phycisphaerales bacterium
GGCGTCTTCCCGCACCCCAACGCCTTCGGCAACTTCATGTGTGTCAGCGCCGCGCTCTGCTGGGCCCTGGCGCAATCGCGCCTGACGCGCGGCGCGGTGTGGCTCGGCGTCCTCGGGGCGGCGGCGGCGATCGGCTGCGTCGGCCTGTCGCACTCCGGAACGCCGCTGAGCACGCTCATCCTCACCAGCGTCGCCATCGCGCTCTTCTATTACCGACCGGCGACCGGCTGGGTGCTCGCGGCCGCTGTCTGCTTCGTCACCTTCTACCACTTCGCCTGGGGACGCTGGTGGGGCCTGGTCTGCCGCGCCTCGAGCATCGTCGGCGGCAGCGGCTATCACCGGGCCGAACTCATCAACAAGTTCTTCCAGCATTTCGACGAGTGGGCGGTGATGGGCGCAAGCGACATCAGCCACTGGAATGTCGTCGGCGACCCGGCCAACCACTGGGTGACGGAGGGGCTGAACGGCGGGCTGCTCGGCCTGCTGTTCTTCGCGGCCGTCGTTGCGACCGGGTTCGTCATCGTTCGCCGCGCTCTGCGCGTCGTGGCGGACGAGCGCGACAAGGCGCTCTTCTGGGGCGTCGGCTGCGCGCTCTTCGCCTTCTGCGTCAGCTTCATCGGCCTGTCCAACTTCGGGCAGATCAACGTTCTCTGGTTCGGCGTGCTGGGGATGATCGGCTCGATCTCCGAAAGCTTGCGAGCGCTTCCCGCCGGCGCGCACGCCCGGCACCCGCATGCTCCCGGACACGCGCCCCGTTTCGGCGCTCCCGCCCAGCCGCTCCCCGGGCGCCTCGGGGCGGGCAACGGCCCCACGCCCGCGGGCGGGTCCGCTCCGCACTCGCAGCGCTAGAAGGAAGATCCGCGTGGACCTCTCCATCATCATCGTGAGCTACAAGGTGCCGGATCTGCTCGACGACTGTCTCGCCAGCGTCCTCGCTCAGACCCGCGAACTCGACTACGAGGTCTTCGTCGTCGACAACGCGCCCGGCGACGGATCGGCGGAGATGGTGCGCCACAAGTACCCGCAGGTGATGCTGCTCGAGCCCAGTGATAATCTCGGCTTCGCGGGCGGCAACAACTTCGCGGCAGGGCACGCGAGCGGGCGGCGACTGCTCCTGCTCAACCCCGACACCGTTGTGCTCGACGGCGCGATCCAGAAGCTGTGGAAGTTCGCAGAGAGCAAGCCCGGGGCGGGGATCGTCGGCGGGCGCACCGTCCGCGCCGACGGCTCGCTCGAACCCACCTGCTGCTGGGCCGATCCCGGACTCTGGCCGCTCTTCTGCAAGGCGACAGGACTGAACGTCCTCGCCAAGGGCAGCCGACTCTTCGACCGCGAGTCCATGGGCTGGTGGCGGCGTGACGACGATCGCCAGGTCGACATCGTCACCGGCTGCTTTCTCATGCTCGAACGCGCACTGTGGGAGAAGGTGGGCGGTTTCGATCCGCGTTTCTTCATGTACGCCGAGGAAGTCGATCTCTGCTGGCGCGTGCGCAATCTCGGCAAGGAGATCTGGTTCGCGCACGAGCCGCAGATCGTGCACCTCGTCGGGGCGTCCGCGGGCAAGGCCAGCGGTTCGCGCACCATCGCGGTGAACAAGGCGCTCTTGCAGCTCTTTCACAAGCATCGCGGCTGGGCGTACTGCATGCTCGCCGACTTTCTGATGGTCTGGGGCCTGGTGGTGCGCAGCGCGGCGAGCGGCGCCTGCGGGCTGCTGAAGGACGGCGGGCACCGCGCGCGGGCGGCGGAACTGGGCAAGGCCGCCGCCGTACAGGCCAAGTGGCTACTCAACATGGAAAGGACAGCCGGAGCATGAGCGCCAGCGCCCTCGCCAGCCTGCTTTCCCCGCGGATGTGGGTGCACCTGCTGCGGCTGATCAACATGCAGCGCTACAACCACGTCGACGAGGCACGCTTCGTCACGCTTGGGGAGGGAGCGCGGCTGACGCCCTCAGCGCACCTACGCTTCGGCCGCAACATCTGGATCGGCGCGCGCACAGTCATCGGGCACAACTGCGGCCTGTGGGCGGGCGAGGATTCGACGATCACGATCGGCGCGGACGTCATGCTCGCGCCGGACTGCTTCGTCTCCTCCACGAGCTACAGCACCGAGCCCGGACGGACGATCGGCAGCCAGCCCAAGATCGGCAGAAACGTCGTCATCGGCAACGACGTGTGGCTGGCGCGCGGCGTGACGGTGGTCATGGGCGTGACGATCGGCGACGGGTGCATCGTCGGGGCGAACTCCGTCGTCACCAGGGACCTGCCCCCCGGCGCAATCGCGGCGGGCATACCGGCGCGCGTGCTCAAGATGCGCGACGGGTCGGCGGCGCCGGAGGCGGCGAAGAGGGAGTCGGCGACGACATGAACGTCCTCGTCGGCATCCACGAAGGCGGCTTCAACGGCATCGACGCCTACGCCGAGCAGGTGGCTTCCGCCGCCGCGCGCGCCGGCGCGCAGGTGACGCTTCTGGCCTCGACAAGCAAGATCGCGGAAGCCAGCCGAGGGCGCCTTGGAGACGCGGACGTGGAAGTGTGCGATGTCGGCCTCACCCAGCCGGGCCGGATCGTCGAGACGGCGCAGCGCCTCTGGCACGGCGTGCGCATGCAGCGCCTCGGCGCCGCGCTCGAGCGGACGCTGGCGACGCTCGGACGCAGCTTCGACGTCATCCATCTGAACCACCCGGGGCTGGCGGGAACCGCACGGCCGTGGGGCCAACGCATCATCGTCGCCGCCTGGTTCCACCCGCACGCGCTCGCTGGGCGCCTGGGCGAAACCTGGCGGCACACGCGCGGCAGCCTGGCACGCCGGCCCATCATCACGGCGAAGTCGCTGGCGTTCTATCTGAGCGACGAGCGCGGATACCGCGCTGCCGATGTCGTGGTGTGTCCGACGCAGTCGCTCGCCGACCAGTTGCGCGCGCAGGGGAAGAAGGCTGTCGTCTGTCCCCCGCCGGTGCGGGTGAGCGCGCCGGCTGCGGAATCGACCTCACACTCGCAGCGGGCGCCGCGCTCTTCGGGCGCGGGGCGACGGCTGCTCGTCTGCTGCGGCGATCTCTCGCACCCGCGCAAGAATGTCGGAGACGCGCTGCGCGCGGCCCAAAGCCTGCCTGCCTCCCTCGGGCAGGTGGAGATGACGCTCGTGGGCGGGCGCGGCGAGACGCTCCAGGCGCTGGCGCGTGAGACGCCGTCGCACGTGCGCTTCGAGTTCCCCGGGCGCATGCAGCCGGCGAAACTGCACGAACTGATGCGCCGCGTCGACGCGCTGGTCATTCCCAGCCTGTACGAAGAGTGGGGCTACGTCGTGGTGGAGTCGCTGCTGTGCGGCACGCCCGCCGTCGCGTACCCCGTGCATCCGTTTCCCGACATGCTCGCGGGGGGCTTCGGCAGCCTCGCGGAGTCGGCGACGCCGGGAGCGCTTGCGCGCGCGATCGAACAGTCGCTCGCGGCGCCGCGACCTGCGGATCTCGCCGAGCACGCCGCGGCGCGCTTCGGCAGCGCTGCGATCGGGGAGCGACTGCTCTCCCTGTACCGCGGCGACGCAGATCCCGCCGCACGAGCCGACGCGGTCCCTCTTTCCTCACCGCAGGAGGTCGCCTGACGTGCGCGTGCTGGTCTACCAGTTCGAGAAGATCACGCTCTTTGACGACCAGGCGGACGCTCTGCACGAGTATGTCATTGCCCGCCCGACCGAGGCTGAGCGCGCCGCGACCAGCTTCACCGCCAGGCGCACCACGCTCTCCATGTGGTGGCGCAAGTTCAACCTGATGCGCCGGCTCGCCGCGGAAGCGCGGCAGAAGAAGTGCGACATCGTGCTGGTCGAGACGCATGAGGAGGGCTTCGCCGCGGCTCTCGCCTTCCGCCTCTGCGGGCGCGGGCTCAGGCTCGGCGTGCTCAGCCTGAACCTGCCGCGCCAGCACACGGGCTGGAAGGGCGCGCTGGTGCGCTGGGCCTTTCGCCGCCTCGATCTCGCCTTCGTGCACAGCCGGGCCGACCTGACCGAACTGCGCGACAAGCTCCGCTTGCGCGAGGATCGGATGGCGTTCCGCAGGTACTGGCGTTTCATGCCCGCCGCCTCGGATCTGGACTTTGCCAGGGCGGAGCAGGCCCGAGACCCATACGTGCTCGCCTACGGCGCGACGGACCGCGACTTTGCGACCTTTTTTGCGGCAATGCAGGACTCGCCGCACCACGGGGTCGCGGTGGTGCGCCCATGGGCGATCGAAGGATTGACGGCACCGGCCAATGTGCGCGTTTACGAACATCTCCCGCTGGCGCAACTCGATGGTTTGATCGCGCGGGCGGCGGTGTGTGTGATTCCGCTGCTCGGCTCGCTGCCCAGCAGCGGGCAGATTGCGCTCCTCAGCGCCTATCGCCAGGGCAAGGCGACCATCTGCACCGAGGTCAAGGGCATCATCGACTACCTGGAAGACGAGGCCGTCGTGCGCGTCCCGCCGCAGGATCCCGCGGCGTTGCGACAGGCGATCGACCGCCTCATGAGCGACGCGGACGAACGCCGGCGCATCGAGGCGCGAGCCATGAACGTGTCGGAGACCGTCTTCTCCGCGCCCGCAGCGCTCGCGGAGATCGACGGCGCCCTCACCGCCAGGTTCGGAGGCGCGCGATGACTGTGCCGCGTGGCGAACACGTCGCGGACTCGCGTGCCTTGCCTGCGCCGATCGTCTGCTTCGGCGGCGAGGACTGGTGGTATCACCCGCACGGGCACATGGACATTCAGCTCATGAAGCGCTTCAGCGCCCGCAGGCCGGTGCTCTACATCAACTCCATCGGCGTGCACATGCCCAGCGTCAGGCAGGGCTCGGACTTCGTCAAGAAGCTGCG